>DATHKK010000066.1:0-3289 GCA_035489355.1 Candidatus Limnocylindria bacterium | reverse complement strand
TTTGAAAAAGTGGTGAGACTGGCTCTGTCACAACGCCGAAAAATGATGGCGAAGTTGCTCAAGCAAAAATGGCCGGCAGAGGAGACTACGGCGGCGCTCGAAAAGTTGAATCTGCGTCCCGACGTGCGCGGCGAGAAATTGTCGCTTGAGCAGTTTGTCGCGCTCACAAAGATTCTGGGCCGCGCATGAGCGAAGAAATTTTTGATGTTGTCAACGAACGCGATGAAATCATCGGTCGCGAAACCCGCCGCGAAGTGCATCGCACCGGCCTCAAGCATCGCGCCATCCATGTGTTCGTTTTCAACACGCGCGGCGAGGTGTTTCTGCAAAAGCGTTCCATGACGAAGGACAGTTCGCCTGGTTTGTGGGACTCGTCTGCGTCCGGTCATCTCGACTGTGGAGAAGATTATGATGCGTGTGCGGTGCGGGAATTGCGCGAGGAGATCGGCTTGAATGTGAGTCAATGCCCGGCCCGTGTCTTCAAAGTCGAGGCGTGTTCGACGACTGGCCAGGAATTCGTCTGGCTCTACCGTGGCGAAAGCGAAGGCCCCTTTACTCTCCACCCGGAAGAGATTGAGCGCGGTGACTGGTTCTCGCCAGAGCGCGTGACGCAGTGGGTTGACGAACGTCCACAGGACTTTGCCCCCGCGTTCGTGCTTCTGTGGAGAAAATTTCGCTTACTCGCCGCGCCGAAGCGGTGATTCCTTTGGCCTTTCGACGAGGTGCAGAAGGTTGCCTTCGATGTCCTGGAAAAACAGCACGCGTCCCCCGCCGCCAGCCGGCTTCGTCAGTTCGGTAAGCTTCAGGCCCTTGTTTTCCAGCTCGCGCTTGGCGGCTTCAATCGACCTCACGCGCAGGGCGAGATGACGCCAGCCTTGCAACTTGTTGTCGGCCGTTTCCTTCGCGCCGTAATTGCCCTGGTAGATTTCCATCCACGCACCGCCAGGAAGCTCGAGGACAAACGCGGGTGGCGTTTCTCCATTGCTGAAGATGACGCGCGCACCCAGGATGTGCTCATACCAGTCCTTCAGCGCCGTCGTGTCCTGCGCGGCCAATCCCACGTGTTCGAGCGAAAACTCCGGTTGCATCCCCGCCAACGTGGCGAAAAGTAAGCGGGGCTGCAAACGGTTTGGCGAACCCAAAGGCCGAAATGGGTTGTTGACTGCCAAGGCTTCTTTGCTACCTTCACCGCTCCTTAAATTTGGAATCTGGATGAAAACGTATTTGCCGAAAGATTATTTGAGCCAGCGCAAATGGCACGTCGTCGATGCCGACGGTGTCATTTTGGGCCGCTTGGCCACCAAGGTTGCTGACGTGCTGCGCGGCAAACACAAAGCCATCTTCACCCCCATGTGGGACGCGGGCGACTTCGTGGTCGTCATCAACGCCGACAAGGTCAAGCTCTCGGGCAAGAAAGAGACTGAGAAATTCTTCATGAGTTACTCGGGCTGGAAGGGCGGAGAAAAATACACGTCCGTGGCCCAGGTTCGCGCGAAGAATTCCGAAGAGCTGATCCATCACGCGGTGAAGGGAATGATTCCCAAGAACCGCCTCGGAAAACAGCTCCTGACCAAGCTGAAAGTTTACAAGGGCGCGGAACATCCCCACGCCGCACAGTTGCCCGCCACGCTCAAGATCAATAACTAATTTCTATGGCAACGCAGATTCAGGAATTTCTCGGCACTGGTCGTCGCAAAACAGCGGTTGCTCGCGTGCGCATTGCAGCGGGGGCCGGCAAGATCACGGTCAACGGCCGCCCGTTCGAAATTTATTTCCCCACGGAAACGCTTCGCGGCGTGGTCAATGCCCCGCTCGCGCGCACCGAAACGGCCACCAAGTACGACGTGAATGTGAACGTCAACGGCGGCGGCCCTCAAGGTCAGGCCGGTGCAGTGCGCCACGGTATCTCACGCGCCCTGCTCAAAGTGGACGTGAACTTCCGTCCGGTACTTAAGGCCGAAGGCTTCCTCACGCGCGACTCGCGCATGAAGGAGCGCAAGAAATACGGCCAGCCCGGCGCGCGCAAACGCTTCCAGTTCAGCAAGCGTTAATTCGGAGAACAGATTTCACGAAACCCCGCTGGCGCAAGCCGCGGGGTTTTTGTTTGGCTGGATACGATTTGAAAATCACGAACTCAGGAAAAGGTTTGGCGCAACCGGCCTGTTCCTGATTTCCTGAACTTCAACTTCAATGAACATTAAATCAGTCAAAATCGGAATCGTCGGAGCGTCGGGCTACTCGGGCGAGGAACTCGTGCGCCTGATGTTGAATCATCCGCACGCCAGCCTCACGGCGGTCACGTCGCGGCAATATGCCGGGCAGACCGTCGCCCAGGTGTTTCCGAAATTTTCTCAGTACGCCCTCGCGAAGACACTCCGTTTCAGTGACCCGAATGCCGAGGTGCTGGCGAGACAGTGTGACGTGGTGTTCCTCGCGCTCCCGCACGGCGTCGCGGCGGAGTTTGCCGTGCCGCTCTTGAATGGCGGTGCCCGCGTGATCGATCTGAGCGCCGACTTTCGACTGAATGACGCCGAGACCTACAAAGAATTCTACGCCCATGATCATCCCGCGCCGGAGTTGCTGGCGAAATCGGTTTACGGTTTGCCGGAGATTTATCGCGATCAGATCAAAGACGCTTTGCTCATCGCTTCGCCCGGGTGCTATCCCACCAGCATCATCTTGCCGCTCGTGCCGTTACTGCGCTCGAAACTCATCAAGCCGGAAACGATTATCGCCAACTCGCTCAGCGGCGTGAGCGGCGCGGGACGCAAAGCGGAATTGGATTACCTGTTCGTGGAGTGCAATGAGAGCGTGCGGCCTTACTGCGTGCCAAAGCACCGGCATCTGTCCGAGATCGAACAGGAGCTTTCGCTTGCGGCCGGCGAGAGAATTAGAATCCAGTTCACACCGCATTTGATTCCGGTGAACCGCGGCATCCTGACGACGCTTTACGCCGCGCCCGCGAAACATTTCAGCACAGGCGAGGAAATGAATGCGCTCGCGCAACAGATCGAGAATGCCTTTCGCGCCGCTTACGCGAACGAACCTTTCGTGCGCCTGCTCGAAGGCAAAGCGTTGCCCGACACCAAGAACGTCATTGGAACCAACGTGATCGAGATCACGTGGCGGCTCGATCCACGCACCGGGCGGCTCATTGTCATGAGTGCGGAAGATAACATCGTGAAAGGCGCGAGCGGCCAGGCCGTGCAAAGCTTGAACATCCTGTGCGGCTACCCGGAAACTGCCGGGCTATTGTGACGTTTCGTGCTGCGCAAACGGTTTGCGTTGG
>DATHKK010000065.1:0-2298 GCA_035489355.1 Candidatus Limnocylindria bacterium | reverse complement strand
CCTCGTGAAATTTTACTGGCCCGCCATCGCGCGATGGAATCCAAACTCGATGCTGTGCGTGAACGCGTCGTTGAAAGCATTCGCCGCGACGCGCACAAAGAGAAGGCGGTCGGTTTCATCGTCTCGCTCCGCGAATTCTTCGGCACGCCACGAGTGGCGTGGGGCGGATTGGCGGCGGCGTGGCTAGTAATCATCACCTTGAATGCGGCGGCGAGAGAGACAGTTTCGAGGCCGGCTGTCGCGCCAACGGCAACAGCCGGACTTTCACTGGAGACGCGGCAGGCCTTGCGCGAGCAAAGGACTCTCTTTGCCGAACTGGTCGGCACCGCCACCGACGAGACAGATGCCGGCGGTTCACGAATACGATTTGTCCCGCGGCCACGGAGTGAACATTCTCTTCAAAGCGCTGCCGCCTGAACTATGGAAACTCAAACCCACTCCAAACCACGGCGCTTTCCCACCTTTCGCCAGTGGATGCACTTCATCTTCAACCGGCGCGCTATTTATGCGCTCGTCGTGTTCATCACGCTGTTTGCTCTCTTCCATGCGGAGGAAAATTTCCGCGGCAAGCGCGCGTGGGATCGCTATCGCAAAGAGGCTGAAGCGCGTGGCGTGAAATTGGAACTGACGGCATTCATCCCGCCGTCCATTCCGGACGAGCAAAACGGTGCCGCGACGCCATACATTCAGGCGTGGTTCACGCAGCGCAAAGGGTTCGACAATGTTTATCCGGACGTGGCCGAACTGGGCAAACCCTCCGGCCAGATGAAGATCGGGAAAGACCCCGCCAGCGGCCAGCGGCGCATGACTGATCTCAATCAGTGGTTGACGAAACTCCACGGCGTTTCGCCGGAACCCGGCGCGGATAGAACCGCACACGCGCGCGCGGTGCTGCAAGAATTTCAGGAGATCGATCCGCTCATCGACGAACTGCGCGCCGCCTCGAAAAAACCGCATGTGGTTTATCCCGTGGAATACAAGCTCGACGAGCCGTTCAGCATTCTCCTGCCGCACCTCGCACGAATCAGCCAGATGACGAAACTCCTAAATGTGCGCGCGAGCGCCGGGCTGGCCGCAAATGAAACTGACGCGGCGTTTCAGGACGTGCTGCTGATGTTCTGGCTCGCCGACTCGATGCGCGACGAACCGTTCCTTATCAATGCCCTCGTCCGCTTCGCCTGTCTGCACATCACGACGCAGCCCATCTGGGAAGGCATCGCGCAGCACAAGTGGAGTGACGCGCAATTACAGCAATTGACCGCGCGCCTGGGGCAATTCGATTTCGTGAGCGACATGCAATTGCCCATGGACGGGGAGCGCGCCAGTGCGGTCGCTACACTTGACTACATGCGGCGGCACAAGAGTTTCGCATTCGCCTTCGACTGGGATGAAGGTCCGGAAAAATCGAAGGGCAGTCTCGCAAGAATAGCGGGGTCGGTGGTCCCTCGCGGCTGGTTCTACTTCGAGTCCGCGAATTATTGCCGCCTGATGGACGCCCAGACGAAGGACGGCTTCGACGCACAAAAGAAGACCATCAACGCGCAGCAAATTGACGGCAATAATCGGCGTATGACCGAGGAATGGCAGCACGTCTGGTCGGCCATCCTTAGTCACCGCGTCATCGCCAGGGGGCTTTTGCCGGCAATGGAAAATGTTTGGCGGAAGTTTGCCCTGGCCCAGGTGAGCGCCAATGAAGCGGCGCTGGCGTGCGCGCTGGAGCGGTATCGTCTCGCGAACGGCAAACTGCCGGAGACGCTCGATGCGCTCGCGCCGAAGTTCATGGCGAAGCTGCCGCACGATGTGCTCACCGGCGGACCGTTGAATTATCAACGCGTGAGCGACGAGGAATTCGTGCTTTCCTCCACCGATTGGCTGGCCAGCGAGGCGAATAAAAAACCCGGGGAATGGATCTGGCGCAGTGCTCCGTAGCTGGAACGAATGAAATGCGGGTGACTCGTCAGCGCGCTCCAAATCACGGCTTTTCCCGCGCGGAATTTCATGAACGCGGCACGTAACCGTTTGCGCGAAACCATTCCACCGCATCAGCGAGTGCCTGCTTTGGAGGAGTTTGCGGAAGGCCCAGTTCACGAATCGCTTTCGCCGGATTGAAGAACATTTTGTATTTGGCCATGCGGACGCCGGCAAGCGGGGCCTTGGGCGGCTTGCCCGTGAACCTGGAAACGGTTTCATCGACGTGCGCGGCCATGAGCGCGACGGCGTGCGGCACTTGAAACTTGGGCGCTGGGAGGCTGGTGATTTCTGCGAGCACATCGAGCGCTTGCTTCATGGTCCAATTTC
>DATHKK010000064.1:0-3588 GCA_035489355.1 Candidatus Limnocylindria bacterium | reverse complement strand
CACGAACCGTTCAGCGCGCTGGACTTCGTGATTTAATCAGGTGCGCGCCGCGATTTCTTCTTCATCGTCCTTCGCGGCGACCGCTCCGCCTTCTGCTTCCCAGGTTTGCACGGCCTCTTCCTGTAGTCGCTGCCGATGAGTTCGCTGCTTGTGGCAGACGCGCATGGAACTGATGGAACAGCCAATGATGGTCAATGCGGCGAACACCGCTGCCGTGACATAATTTTGCGAGCACGATTTCATCATCTTCTCCTTGGCGGGAAACTACATCAGCTTCATGAACGCGCAACTCAGGCGCGTGTTGCCCAAACCATTGACAGTAGGCCGCGTTGTTCCGCCCGCGCGCCGGCGGCGACTCAGAAGTCCCCTGAACTCGGCAGATTTCTTTTCCGTTCGCGGGCGCGCACTCCACTTTTCACGCCATCGGATCGTCAAGGCTTTCAGGGCGTTGCCGGTGGTGCTTCCACTCCCTTATCAGCGAAACTTTGACTCGCTCCATGCCTTTGCTACGGTGCAACGCTTAATTCATGACGACACCGGGAACAGAAAACAGTGCGGCCAAAGAATCCGCACCGACACCCTCCGACTTCATTCGCGACATCGTCGCCGAGGATCTGAAAAGCGGAAAGTACCAGAAGATCGTGACGCGTTTTCCGCCGGAGCCGAACGGTTACTTGCACATCGGCCACGCCAAATCGATTTGTCTGAACTTCGGCATCGCCCATGAGTTCAATGGTGTTTGCAACCTGCGCATGGACGACACGAATCCCACGAAGGAAGAGGTCGAGTATGTCGAATCCATCCAGGAAGACGTGGCATGGCTGATCAATGGTTGGGCCGGGGACAAGCTCGGGTTGAAACGAAAAGGAGAAACGCCGGTCGCCCAGACAGTGAACGGCAAAGTGGATTTTCATCTCGCGCCGGTCGTGGGCAAGAGTCACCGCGATGCTGCGCTGGAACCGTTTTACGCCTCTGATTACTTCGATCAGATTTACGAGTTCGCGCGGCAACTGATTCGCAAGGGCAAAGCGTTCGTCTGCGATTTGTCGGCGAAGGAGATGGAAGAATATCGCGGAGCGCCGGATCGTCCGGGCAAGGATTCCCCCTTTCGCAATCGTTCGATGGAAGAGAGCCTCAGTCTGTTCACGCGGATGAAGAGCGGCGAGTTTCTCGACGGGACGCGGACCCTGCGCGCGAAGAACGACATGGCCTCGCCGAACATCTGGCTGCGAGACCCGGTGCTCTTTCGCATTCGCCATGCCGAGCATCATCATACCGGCTGCAAGTGGTGCATCTATCCGATGTATGACTTCGCACACTGCCTGAGCGATTACATCGAAGGCGTGACGCATTCGATCTGTACGCTTGAATTCGAAGTGCATCGCCCGCTCTACGATTGGATTTTGGAATCACTCGATCTGCCGCGTTCGCTGCCGCACCAGTACGAGTTCGCCAAGTTGATTCCCACTTACATGATTGTTTCGAAGCGCAAGCTCATCGAGCTGGTGAACGAAAATATCGTGACCGGTTGGGACGATCCGCGCCTGCCGACGATCTCGGGCCTGCGCCGCCGGGGCGTGACGGCCGAAGCGCTGCGCGCGTTCGCCTACAATATCGGCGTGACCAAGTACAAGAGCTTGACGGATATCGCGGTGCTGGAGCACGCGATTCGTGAAGATTTGAACAAGCGCGCGTTGCGGCGCCTGGCGGTGTTGCGGCCCATCAAGGTGGTCATCACAAATTATCCCGAAGGCAAGACGGAGGAACTCGATGCGGTGAACAATCCCGAGGACTCGAATGCCGGGACCAGAAAGCTTTCGTTCGGCCGCGAACTGTTCATCGAGCAGGACGATTTCAAGGAAGTGCCGCTGCCGAAATATTTTCGCCTTCGCCCCGGCGGAGAAGTACGATTGAAGTACGCCTACATCATCAAGTGCGACGAAGTGGTGAAGGATGCCGTCGGCAACGTGATTGAACTCCGTTGCACGGCAGACCTCGACAGCAAAACCGGCGGCGCCACCGCGGGCCGTAAAGTCAAAGGCACCATTCACTGGGTTAACGCGGCGCAGGCGCTGGATGCGGAAGTGCGTCTTTACGATCGCCTCTTCACCCTGCCCGAGCCGGACGCGGATGGTGACTTCAAAGCGCATCTTAATCCGCAGTCGCTGGAAGTGGTGGCGGCGAAAGTGGAGCCATCGCTCCGCGAGGCGAAGCCCGAGTTGCGTTATCAGTTCGAGCACCTGGGTTATTTCTGCGTGGAATCGGCGGGGCAACCTTCAGAGGCCAATCCTCAATTGATTTTCAATCGAACGATTACGCTCAAGGACACATGGTCGAAAGAAGCGCGGAAGGTTTGATGGATAGGGCGCGTCGCTCCGCGCGCGCTGCAAACTCAAAAAAATACGCGGAAGATTGCGATTCGACCCGGCGCGCGCGGAGCGACGCGCCCCACCTTTTCAGGCCAAGGATTCCCTTGCTGGCGGTTCGGGGCGGTGGTCTATTCCCGGCAGTCACATCAATTGATAACCAAGGGATTCCAGTGAAAACATATTTCGCCAGCCTCGTTCTGGCCGTCGCATTGTTGGCGCCGGGTCGCGCTGTTTTCGGCGCCGATTCACCCGCTGCCGACGCCGCGGCCAAACCCGCCTCCAGCGCACAGAAGGAACTCACCGCGCTCATCACGAAGGTTCAGACGAAACTTCGCGACGGCAAGAAAACCGAGCCCGAACTGGCGGATGAGATGAAGGAGTTCGACACCTTGCTGGCGAAACACAAGGGCGAGCAGACGGATGACGTCGCGCAGATTCCTTTCATGAAGGCGATGCTTTATCTCCAGATTTTCGACGACACCGACAAGGGCACCGCATTGTTGAAACAGCTCCAGAAAGATTTTCCTAATACCAAGCAAGCCAAGCAGGTGGACACGACGCTGGCGAACCTGGCGAAACAGGAAGAAGCCAAAAAAATCCAGCGCAGCCTGGCCGTCGGCGCGAAGTTTCCTGACTTCACCGAAAAGGATATCGATGGCAAACCGATGTCGCTCGCGAACTACAAAGGGAAGGTGGTGCTCGTCGATTTTTGGGCCACATGGTGCGGGCCGTGCATTGCCGAATTGCCGAACGTGCTTGAGGCGTACCAGAAGCATCATTCCAAGGGCTTCGAGATCGTCGGCATCAGCCTCGACCAGAGCGAGCAGAAGCTCCGTGACTTTATCAAAACAAAGAACATGCCGTGGCAGCAATTCTTCGACGGCAAAGGCTGGGCGAACAAGCTGGCCGCGACCTACGGCGTGAACAGCATTCCCGCGACTTATCTTCTCGACGGCGAAGGAAAGATCATCGGCAAGGATTTGCGCGGGGATGATCTGGAGCAGGCGGTCGCGACCGCACTGGCGAAGAAATAGCCCTGCCAGGCCGGCGCACCGAGCGCGGCCCGTCCGCCATCGACGTTCTCGCCCTTTTATTTCGTTGGCTTGGCGTCGGTCTTCGCGGGCAGTCCCGCCGGCGCGCTGATGTTCAGCGTCTGCAACACTGGATCAGTGATGTCGTCGGCGCCGGCATTGAACAGGACGACAGGCGTGCCGTTCGG
>DATHKK010000063.1:0-2136 GCA_035489355.1 Candidatus Limnocylindria bacterium | reverse complement strand
CCTGGTCGTGGTTCGGCGTGAACATGCTGGAGATTGGCCTGCACTCGTACGGCTTCATGGACGCGGCGTTCAAGTGGCTCATGCTTTTCATCATCAGCCAGGTTGCATTGATTGCGCTGGGTTTGTTGCCGCCGCGGTTTTGGACAAGCTTCCGCGGTCCACGGCCTCCCAGTGATTTACCCAAGTCACCCGAGCAGGAAGCTCGACTGGCCTCCGCATAGTTCAAGGCTCTGCCCGCAGCAGTCGATCCCCAAAACAAAAGACGCGGAGAAAATCCCCGCATCTTTGTGCTGTGGCGGTGGCGTGATCCGAAGAGTCTTTGCGTGGAAAGCACTCGCAGCGGTGGGCGAAACCGTTGAGTTGGGCGGGCAGCAGGATGCGGCACTTCGCCTGCTAGGGAAATCCAGTCACCATGAAAATCACATCGCACCGCGAACATGGTTTGTTGGTTTTGGAGATCTTCATTGTCGTCGCGACGATAGCATTGTTGCTTTCCTTGTTCCCATCACACCGGGGCGGCGAAGCTCGCGCAACTCGGATCAGTTGCGTCCACAATCTAAAACAGGTCGGCCTCGCCTACCGTCTATGGGCCAACGATCACAAAGATCAGTTCCCGTTTGCGTTCACCAACGAAGGAAGCTCGTTTCGCTTCGTGAATTCGCCACAGGTCTTTCTCCATTACGCCGTCATGTCGAACGAATTGGTTACGCCCAAAATCCTCGCATGTCCGGAAGGCAAGAAGCGCGGCAAGGCCATTGACTTCACTCAATTCTCAAACAAGAACGTCAGCTACTTCGTCGGCCTCGACGCTCGCGAAGATCAGCCGCAAACAATTCTGAGCGGCGACCGGAACATCATGGGGGGAACGCTCAGCAATGGTTTCATGCGACGATTCACATCATTGACTGAGGCGAAGTGGACGGCGGAAATCCACAAGAACGCCGGCAACATTGGCCTCGGCGACGGGAGTGTGCAGCAGGTCACCTCGGTTGCTTTGAATAGACAGATTCGAGCGATGACGAACGCATCAGTCATCCGTTTCGCGATGCCATGATGCCCGCGCACAATGCTCTTCGCCGCGACGAGCTTTCACGCTTCTGGAATTGCTCACGACAATGGCGATCATCGCCATTCTCGCCGCTCTTTTATTGCCTGTGCTTCAAAGTGCCCACGGGAAAGCGCGACGCGCGGCTTGCAGTAGCCACTTGAAACAGATCGGCGTGGCATCTCACGCATGGGCGCACGATCACAACGATGCGTTTCCCATGCAGGTTCCGATGAATCAGGGCGGCACGTTGGAGTTCGCGGATCAGACGCGATTGAATCCCGACTTCTCGTTTACCTTCCGTCACTTTCAATCACTCTCCAATGAACTGATCGTGGCGAAGGTCCTGGTTTGTCCGGCGGATCGGGAGCGGGTCGCGGTGAATAGCTTCGATTCTTTGCGCAATGAGAACGTGAGCTACTGGATCAACCCGGCGGCGCGCTTCGGTCACACAGATTCGCCCCTGGCCGGCGACCGAAACGTGCGCATGTCCGGGCGCATGGAGTGGGCGTTCCTACAAGTCAGCGCCAATGATTCGTTGCAGTTTTCAGCCGCACTGCACGGCTATCGTGGCAACGTCCTTTTCGGAGATGCCCACGTGGCCGATCTGGAAAGCGTGGCGCTGCGCGCTGCGTTCAATCTCAGTAGTGGTGTGGTGATCGCGTTGCCGCAGCGTGACGTCGAGGATGGCAATCCATTTCCAGGAACCTTCCCTGGCAATGGAGCGGCGAGCACGGCGAGTTCTGGAAGTCGAGGCAACGCAAATCCGACTGGAACGTCTTCTCCCAATGATCGAAGCGTCGCGACCTCCACACCGGAGACGCTCAAAAGAGGCCGAGACGCGACCACTTACGAGGGCACGATTGAAAACTTCGTTGTGTTCACGCGACTGGACGGAACGTTTGCCACTTCGACCGTTCCGCGCCGAGCGACTAACTTTGCGGCGGATCAAAATCGCGTCGAGCCGCCTAAAGGAAATGTCGTCGATGCCATTATGGAGTTCATCGCCTGGCTGACCCACAAGGCCGCGGGCGGTACGTATTGGCTATTGCTGCTGCTCTTGCTGGCGTTGATCGGCTTCGAGTTCGTCC
>DATHKK010000062.1:0-6308 GCA_035489355.1 Candidatus Limnocylindria bacterium | reverse complement strand
GCAAATCGACGACGGCCTGAAGACGCCCGGCGCGACCGACGCGACCGCGAAATATCGCAACGGCCCGCGCAAAGCGACGTTCGACGGCGGCGTTTACATGCGCCCGACCATCGTGCTCTGCGACTCCTTCGCGCACCCGCTCGCGAACAAGGAATTCCTCTGCCCCTACGCCAGCGTCGTGCAAGTGCCGCAGGGCGAAATGCTGAAACAAATCGGCTACTCCCTCGCCGTCAGCGCCATCACCAGGGACGAAAAGTTCATCGAGCAACTGGTGGAGTTCCCCGAAATCGAGCGCCTGAACATCGGCCCCGTCTCGACGATGAAGATTTCCTGGGACCAACCCCACGAAGGCAACATGTTCGAGTTCCTCTACAAGCGGCGGAGCATCGAGCGGGGGTGGTAGAATCTTGTGCGCAGGTAATGCGCGATTTATTTTCGTGAACATTGCGGGCTTGCCTCGCACGCGGTAAAAACACTTGGTCGCAGTGCCAAATGTTTTCTTCAACGCCCGACAGGAGCACGTGTTTGATGCCGTCCTGAGCGGAATCAAACGGTTGGACTATCGTGGCGACTTGCTGCAAGAGAACTACGAATTCACCGATTGGTTTTCAAACGCAACCACGCCTTCCACAATTGCCGCGGCCGCTTTTGGCCGCACTCCCGTTGATTACGATGCGGCTTGCCTTGCAATCTTTCCGGCCGTCAGCGGCGGACCACCACTGCACTATCGCGCCCTCGGCGCGCCCTTTGGGATCGAAGTTCACGAAGACGGCATCGTGCCGTGGAGCATTGGAAAGGACGCTCAAACTACTCGATCATCTGGCGGCCGAATTCCCGCCGATGCGATGGATCGATTCTTCCAATCTGTCGAACACAAGTGGAGTCCCTCCGAAGTATTACGGGCGAAGAACGTCGGCAAACCCGTTGGCCCTTCGGAATTGGATTGGATTGATGTGGGACTGATTCCTGCGCTGGAGCACGAGATCAGCACCAAGTTGGACCGTTTGCTCAGTGAGGCTCTATCTGCCGGGCAACGAACGTATCGCAAAAGCACCGGACAGCGGCCCGACGTAGAAGCTCTTTATCGTTTGGTGTTTCGACTGGTCGCGGGAAAGGTTTTCCACGACAGAAAAGTACCGGGCTTTCGACAATTGGATGCAGTCGTTGACGCGCGCGAGGTCCTTCAAAAGGTCTGCGAATTCTACAAAGAGCCAATCAACTACCTTGGTGACCGTGACACGCAGCAGGCTGTGGCCGAAACGCTGTGGACAAAGCTTGGATTCCAGAATCTGTCGGTCGATGCCCTCGCATTCATTTACGAGAACACACTGGTGGATAGCCAACTGCGTAAGGACGACGGAATTCACAGCACGCCGCATCGTATTGCTCGCTACGTCGTCGAGCACTTGCCGTTCGAGCAAATTCCCGAAGCTGATCGATTCGTGGTTGAGCCCTGCTCAGGGCATGGGGTTTTTCTGGTGGCTGCTTTGAAGCGCTTGCGGGAACTGCTCGGTTCGAGTTGGGACGAGCGCGAGCGCCACCGTTACTTTGTGAAGCGCTTGTTCGGTTTTGAAAAGGATGCTTTCTCGCGTGAAGTCAGCAAGCTCTGTTTGACGCTTGCCGATTTTCCGAATCCGAACGGATGGAACCTGGAAAAAACGGATGTCTTCACCTCGCGGAAGTTCACTGAAACTCTTCGCGAAGGGCGCATCGTTCTCTGCAATCCGCCGTTCGAGGAGTTTAAGAAGGTGGAACGGCAGAAGTATGGCGCGGCCATCGGCACCTCCAAACCATTGGAGGTGCTTCAGCGCGTCCTGCAGCACAGTCATCAAGACGCAATCATTGGGTTCGTTCTTCCACGCCCGTTTCTCGACGGGCAGATATATCGCGCCGTTCGGCGGCAGATCGCGGAACGTTATGCAGCCATCGATCTAGTGGCGCTTCCTGACAAATTGTTTCGGCATGCAGAAGTGGAAACTGCGCTTGTCATGGCGCACTCGCCGATCAGGCATGATCAAACCCGAATTCATTTCTCCGAAGTCATTCAGTCTCAGCGAGAGCGATTTCTGGATGACGGAACTGTGACACGAGCAGATACGGCGACATCCACGCCGGAAGTAGCGGAGGTGGTCGGATTTCATGTGCCGGTTCTTCAGGAAGTCTGGGAACACTTAGCGCATCTACAAAAACTCGGCTCGGTCGCGGAGATCCATCGGGGTGTCGAATGGAAACCGCCGTTCAGCGAAACCAAATATCTGTCAGACAAGCCCAAAGCTGGCTGGTTGCGCGGATTGCGGAACGTCGAAGAAGGATTCGAGGCATTTTCGCCGCCAAAGCTATGCTGGCTGAATCCTGATCCAAAGTTTCGTCGGCGCAACGCTTGGGATTTGCAATGGGACAAACCGAAAGTGATTACGAACGCGATTCGAAAAGCTCGCGGCAGTTGGCGGTTGGCGGCTGCTGCGGACTTTTCGGGACTGGTTTGCACCCAAAGTTATCAGTGCCTGTGGCCGAAAAACGGGTGGAGTGTGAAAGTTCTGACAGCTCTTCTTAACTCGCCCATTTGTTCGGCATTTGTTGCGAGTCATGAGGGCAATCGTGCCGTCCGAAAATCCACGCTCTTGAAGCTGCCGCTGCCTGCACTCGCGATGAGTGATTTCGTGATGCTGGAACGCCTCGTTGACGAGTACACGGCAGCGATGAACGAACAACCAGAAGCCCGCCTCCCTCTTTGGGGCGGCGGCACCTGGGAAGATCGCGCTAAGCGAATGCTGCTACAGATGGATGCTCTCATCCTAAAGGGCTACGGTCTTCCGCCTTGGCTGGAGCGAAAGCTTCTCGACTTCTTTCGCAGCGAACCACGACCGGTGCCTTTCGAGTTCGGCGACTACTTCCCCGCCGATTTCGCGCCCAACATTCCGTTATGGCGTTTCATCTCCCCGTCATTTCAAAGCAGTCGCCCGCAGAACATTGTCCCGCATTTGCCGGAACTGCAGGATAATGAGTTAACCGCCGCGCTCGAAGAGCTTGCGTGAACCCCCAATGAGCGACGCGTATCTGCTGGATACAAATGTGATTTGCGCGCTGGCAGATGCCAACCACGCAAGCCACGCGCCCGTGCGGGAGCACTTCAAGCAAGTAGATCCGCAATTCGTTTTGTTGCCCACAATGGCCGTGGCCGAGCTTGAGTTCGGCATGGCTCGCGCAGAAAACCTCAAGCCAGAGAAACGTGCGGAACTCCGGCAATTCGTCGCCCGGTTCGAGCAGTTGCCATTCGATGAGAATGCGGTGCTTCCCTACGCCATTGTCCGCGCCGAGTTGTGGAGGATGCACGCCACGGCTCAGCAGAAAGGGAAGCGGCTCAAGTACGACGAAAAGCATCCAGAACAGCTCTGCGATAAGATTACAGGTCACGAACTCGGCATCGATGAACCGGACCTGATTATCGCCAGCATCGCGATGGCTCAGAATCTCGTGCTTGTCACGAGCGACAGCCGCCAAGGCATGACTCGTGTGAAAGAGGCCGCTGAGAGAGCATTCCGCGGTGGTTTGTTCTCGGTTCAACTTCGAACTGAGAATTGGACCAATGCCAGCACCTCATAGCTCTCACGCCGACTGAACGCATGCATTTCGCTGCGCGTTTGAGTCTCATTACTTCGACTGTCACAGCGCTCATCAGCGCACCGCTGCCGAAGTTCGGTTGCGACCACTTCCGTTCGCCCGTGTTGAAATCCACATACGCGAGCGCGCGTTCATTCTGGCCCGTAAGGCGACTCCATCAATCGCTTTGGCAAATCCCGCGTGCCGTGAATCAGCCGTTCGGCAAATAGGATTTCAGCATCGTGTCGGTAGAAGATGATGAGGCGATTGAACGGGCGCTGGACTCGGAAGGAGCGAATGCCCTTCAACTCGGGCCAATCGGCAAAACGCGGGCGGCCCAGGCCGGGCGTGCGAGTGAGTTGATGCAGCGTCGTTTGAACCGTATCTACGAAGCGCTCGGCAATTTCCGACGTGGCGTGTTCGCGATACCAATCCACCTGCTTGAGCAGGTCAGCCCAGAAGTAGTCACTCTGTTGCGGCGTCAGGCTCACGCTCTCGCGGGCTTGCGTCGGGCGCGCTGGCGGAGTTGGTCGAAGTGCCGGTCGGTCAACGGGCGGTGTTTGCCGCGCACGGCTGGCAAAAGCAGTTCAGCCAATTCCTGTGAGTCTGTTTCGGCGGGATCGTCTTTGCTCCGGAACGTACGCAGCGCTTCGCGCACCACTTCGCTCGCGTCCGTGTAGCCACCGGAACGCATCTTCTTCGTGACGAACTTTTCCAAGTCTTTCGTGAGCGTGATCTTCATGGTTTTTCTCGACCCAGTCTTATGACAATAAACATCACTCGTTCGTTTGTCAGCCGTCTTCCTGTTCGGGCCCCGGAATTCGCCGGGAACCTTTGGCCTCTTCATGACTCTTACGATGGATGGTGGACGCTCTGAGACGAATCGCTTCGCCATCGAACAAAGAGGAATCGAGTTATGCTCACGACTTGCAAAACCAATCAGGCTCTTCTCGTGATGGGTGCGCTGGCTTTGGCTTTGTGCAGCACGGCGGTCGCGGCCATTCGCGACCGGACGCCGCCGACCAAGCCGGGAAACTTTCGCGTGACGGCCAAGACGCCGTTCAGCGTCACGGTGGCGTGGACGCCGTCCGCGGATAATTCAGGCAACTTCACTTACCGCCTGTGGTCCACTGCGGGCGGCGCCTCGGGCGGAACGGTGACGTTGCCCAGGACGGCCACAAGCTTCACATGGGACACCGGGATTTATCCGCGGAACTATTACACCTTCGGCCTCTACGCCGTGGATGCAGCGGGGAACAATTCGGCGCAGGCGACGGTCCAGACGACGGTGCCGGCGGATACCACGCCGCCTTCGACCGCGCCGATCGTGACGGTCGGCAATGTCGGTTCCACTTACGCGATGCTCTCGTGGACGGCCGCGCAGGATGATGGGCCATACTTGTTCTACGGCGTGCTGGTGAATGGCAGCCTTCACACCAGTGCGGGAACGAATCGCTTCGTCACGATAAATTTCCTGGAGGCGCAGACCACCTACGTCGTGCAAGTCTATGCGGCTGATTACGGCAACAATGTGTCGCCACTCAGCGCGCCCGTGAACGTGACAACCACTGCGCCCAATTCCAACGACACAACGCCGCCCACGATGCCGGGAAACTTGACGGACAACGGCATGAGCTTCCCCGATGGCGAGACGTGGCTGTTCTGGCAGCAATCGACAGACAACGTGGATCCGCAGCCGGTCATTCGTTACGACATCTATGCGAATGGTGTGCTCGATCACAGTCTCGTGGGCGCGGGCAGAACCATCCTTTACGGCAACCCCGGAGTTCAAAACACGTTCAACGTCATCGCGGTGGACAGCGCCGGGAATCAGTCGGTGCCGGCGACCATCACGACGCCTTAGCGGAAAAGAACTGCGCAACGCCGAGCATGGTGCTCATCACGCGTGACTTCTTCGGTCGCGCGAGGTTCGCCGGAGTGAATGTGAGCTTCCAAAGTTGGCTCAGCGTTGGACCAGCGTGGACGGCGTGTAGCCGGCGGCGAGCACGGCATCGTGGAGCGCGGGCACGTTGGTCTTTGCGCGGTCAAAGGTGACGGTGGCGGTCGCGCTCTGGCGATCTACTTTCACGTCCTGCACTCCGTTCACTTTGCGCAGCGCGTTTTCGATCGTTTGTACGCATTTGTCGCAAGTCATGCCGGAGATGCCAAAGCGATCGGTTTCAAGCACTGGCCTGGGGGCGTTCTCAATATTCGTGATGTCCATAAAAACTCCTTTGTCATTGAGCGCGGCTGGCGCTTCACGACAGGAAAAGATTTAGCCCACGGTTGGCTCGCGGGCAACTGGAGTCAGATCGGATAAGTCCCGGGAGAAGAGAGCTTCGAGTTTTACCGTGTCACGGCCCGGCCCAGCCACGCGCCTTCGAGGTTAGGCACGGGCATCTCCGCCAGAAAATCCATCCATCGGGTCCCGACTGTCGTTGGCGAGAGATTGTCCTGGTACGCGAGGCGTTGCGTCGTGAGGGAAGTTTTCCCATCACGAATCGCCTGGGCCAAATCGAGCACGGCACGTTTGGCTTCTTCGAGATTTCCGGTGCGGTCGATCAATCGGCAATTGTCCGGCGACCACATGAGTTCACGCGTGCCACCTTGATCGGTCGCGATCCATGGCAGGCCCGCCGCCATTCCTTCGATGAGCGAAATGGGCTGGCCTTCCTGATAAGTCGAAAACAGCACCAGGGCGTCGAGGC
>DATHKK010000061.1:0-6749 GCA_035489355.1 Candidatus Limnocylindria bacterium | reverse complement strand
CGATACGATCGAGTTGCACAACCTCACGGGCGCGGCTGTGGACATTGGTGGCTGGTTCCTGACCGATGATTTCTCGACGCCGAAAAAATTCCGCATCCCAACCGGCACGACCATCGCCGCCAATGGTTTCATTACGTTCGACGAAGTGGCCTTCAACGTCGGCACGCTCGGCAACATTCCATTCGCGCTCGGGGCCGAGGGCGATGACGTCTATCTTTTCTCCGGCGATGTCGATGGCAACCTCACGGGATATTTTCACGGTTTCGATTTTGGCGCGGCGCGCAACGGCGTGAGTTTTGGCCGGCACGTGATCAGCACCGGCGAAGAACATTTCGTGGCGCAGACCAGCACGACGTTGGGCGGGGCGAACGCGGGATTGGTCATCGGCCCCATCGTCATCACCGAGATTATGTATCGCCCGGTTGATGTGCTGGCGAACGGCGCGTTCTGGAACAACGACGAGGATGAGTTCATCGAGTTGCGCAACATCAGCGGCGCGCCGGTGAACCTGTTCGATCCATTGCGGCCCGCCAACACCTGGCGGCTTGATGATGCCGTGGGATTTCAGTTCCCGCCCAACACGACGATTCCCGCCGGCGGTTATCTGCTCGTGGTGAATTTCAATCCGGCGATCGCCGCCGCGCAACTGGCGGCATTTCGCGCCAAGTACGGCATCGGTCCCGAAGTCCAGTTGTTCGGACCGTATCAAGGCACTCTCGATAATGGCGACGGCAACGTCGCTCTCTACCTCCCGCAAGCTCCGCAGCCCGACGGTGAGATTCCGTACGTCGTCGTGGACCGCGTTCACTATCGGGACGCCGCGCCGTGGCCGTTCGCGGCAGACGGCTACAGTCATTCACTCCACCGTCTTGTGCAGAACGCCTACGGAAATGATCCTGCCAACTGGATCGCGAGCGGCCCGACGCCTGGCCGAGATTTCGTCGGCGGCACGGGCCCAACCATCTCGATGAATCCCTTCCCGCAAGCCGTGCCGTTCACCGCCACCGTCATGTTCTCGGGCGCGGCCACCGGCGTCGGGCCGATCCGTTATCAATGGAGCTTCAACGGCGTGGGAATCAGCGGCGCAACGAACGCCGTCCTCGTGTTGACCAATGTGCAGCCGTCGCAATCCGGGCAATATCAACTGGTGGCGCTCAACGCTTTTGGTTCCGCCGTGAGCAGCCCCGCGACCCTCACGGTCATCATCGCCGCCACGATCACGCAGCAACCGTTCAGTCAGGTGGTGACGAACGGGACGAACGCGACTTTTTCCGTGACGGCCGCGACGCAGAACCCGCCTCTGAGTTACCAATGGTACCGCAATGGCACGGCCATTCCTTTTGCGACTAATACAGTGTTGTTCCTGACCAGCGTTCAGGAAGAGATCGATTCGGGAAACTACGTGGCGGCGGTGGCCGATGGGCTTGGTACAGTTTTCACCATCCCGGCGACGTTGACGATTCTTCTGCCGCCAAGTTTGTTGCACCCGATTCCTCCGATGCGCGTCACCGCCGTGGCGGGCGAGAACGTAACGCTCAGCGTGCAGACGCGCGGGACGAAGCCGATGTTCTATCGCTGGCAGCGTGTGTTGACGAACAACTCGACGTTGATCATGGCGAACCGGTTGACCAACTCGAACAATGATTTTCTCCAGATTAACAATGTGCCGGCGGCGTTCGACGGCGCGTTCTTCCGGGTGACGCTGACCAATCTCGCCCACGGCGCTTTCAATATCATGTCCACGAACGCTTACCTGTCGGTACTGGCCGACTCGAACGGCAATGGGATTCCTGATGTGTGGGAGTCCGCTTATTTCGGTTCGCCCACGGGCGCGAATCGCGACGAGGATTCCGATGGCGACAGGATGAGCAACTGGGTGGAATACATCGCCGGCACGAATCCAACGAATGCCACGAGTTATCTGCGAGTGGATTGGAACGGCGCCGGTCTGGCTGCGGTGACCTTCGAAGCTGTTTCCAATCGCTCTTACACCGTGCAGTTCAAGGACGCGCTCCAAGCCGCACAGTGGACGCGTCTAACGGACGTGGTGGCGCGAAGTTCGAACTGGATGGCGGTGCTCAACGATCCCGCGCCGATGACGAACCGCTTCTACCGCATCGTGACGCCCAAGAATTGAGAGGCGCGAAGGAAGAAGCGGTGGTAAAGGTCTTGTCATTACCCACATCTCTCGAACGAGTTTCATTGCATCGCGGAGCGATGAACTGACGGTAGCCGTGGGATTCATCCCACGGTAGGCTCAGGCTTGGACCGAGTCGCGGAGCGACGCATGAACGTGCGGAGGTTTTCAGCCGTCGTTCCGCGACGAACGAAAGCCGAACCGTGGCTTGAAAGCCACGGCTACCATCAACAGTCGCTCCGCGACTCGCCTATCGCCAACGGTTTGGCCTGTGCGGTAATGCTTAAATAGCCACTCCGCAGGTTTCTCTTTTCCGAAATTCAAGTTTCCTTAATCTTCCGCTCACCACGAAACGTCCGTTTGAAATGGCGACTCGTCGTTTCTCGCGTTCGTCGCCGTGGTGATTGCGAATGCGGAAACCGCCCAAAGTTGCGTTGTTGATCGAGACTTCGAACGCGTACGCGCGCGGTCTCATGCACGGCATCGTCGCTTACATGCGCGAGCATCGCCCTTGGTCGATTTACCTCACCGAGCACAGCCGCGGAGATCTGCCGCCGGCCTGGCTGGGCAAATGGGACGGGCACGGCATCATCGCGCGAGTTGAAAATGATCGCATCGCGCGCGCGCTGGAGAACCTGAAAATCCCGCTGGTCGATGTCAGCGCCGCCCGGCCTTTGCCCACGTTGCCGTGGGTGGAAACAAACGATGTCGAAATTGCCCGGCTCGCCGCCGAACATTTGCTCGAGCGCGGATTCAAAAACTTCGGCTACTGCGGCGACGAACGTTTCAACTGGTCCAATTGGCGGCGCGACGCATTCATCGAGGCGGTCCGTGCCCGCGGCGGTGAATGTTCGGTGCTGAGCCGTTCCCAGTCGGGCCAGCCTGACGAGCGCGGCGAGATCGAGCGCGTGGCGAAATGGCTGCGCCGTTTGCCCAAACCTCTCGGAGTGATGGCCTGTTATGATTTGCGCGGCCAGCAAGTCCTCGATGCGTGCCGCATCCACGGCATTCAAGTGCCCGACGACGTGGCGGTCATTGGCGTCGATAATGATGAACTGCTTTGCGACCTGGCCGACCCGCCGCTTTCCAGCGTGATTCCCAACGCGCACCGGGCCGGTTATGTCGCCGCGTCCTTGCTCGATCGCATGATGGCTGGCCAGAAGGTGAAAGCTGAAGCTCACTTGATCGATCCGCTCGGCGTCGCGACCCGGCGGTCCACCGATGTCCTGGCCATGGACGATCGCAATGTCGCGGCGGCGGTCCGTTTCATTCGCGATCACGCGTGCGAAGGGATTCGCGTTCGCGACGTGCTCAAGGCCGTGCCCCAGGCGCGCCGCCGGCTCGAAGCCCAGTTCAGCAAATTGGTCGGACGCACGCCGCAAGCCGAGATCACGCGCGTGCAGTTGAACCGCGTGAAGCTGCTGCTGGCGGAAACGGACCTGCCCCTGGACGACATCGCCTCGCGCGCGGGTTTCGTGCATGCCGAATACCTGAGCGTCGTCTTCAAGCGCAACTTCGGTATGCCACCGAGCCATTACCGCACGCTGAACCAGCAGAAGCGCCCGCCCGCGCTGCGGAGAAATTGAGCGAGGTGATTTGGAGTGCGGTGACTTGTCACCGTCGAATGGAGAGGCGGGTGACGCTATCGCGAGCCGCTGAACGCGGCTCCGCTTGGCCGCCGAGTCGGCCAAGCGGTGAAAGCGGTGACGAGTCACCGCACGCCACATCAAGGTTTGTTCCTGAACTGCGACGCTTCCCGGTCTCGATTGCTTTTTGCCGTGAAGAGTCTCAAGCGGAATGCGTCTGCTCTCATTGTTCGCGGCAGTTAAGGAAACAAACTTTGTCGCAAATGCCTGAACCGGCCGGGCGTTTTTTTTCTGCTATCGTCGATGTGTTCAGGAAGAAAGATGATCTGATGAAAACTTTGCTGTTCAGCGTGGCGCTCACTTGCGCGTTCGCGGCCTCGGCCGCTGATTATGATTTACACACCTTCAAGCGCATCCAGTTAAGCGACCAGTTCTGGTCCGAGGGCGCGAGCTTCGGCGACTTGAACAATGATGGGAAAAACGACGTCATCTCGGGGCCGTGGTGGTGGGAAGGGCCGGAGTTCAAAACGCGCCACGAGTATTATCCTGCGAAGATGACGTTCGACCTCAAGCTTGGCCCGATGACGACGGTGAAAGTGCCAGGGTTTGAGGGCACGCTTGGCATGGCGAACAAATACTCGGACAACTTTTTCGCGTGGGCGTACGACTTCAACCAGGATGGCTGGAAAGATATCTTGATCATCGGCTTCCCCGGCAAGGATACCTCGTGGTTCGAGAATCCCAAGGGCGCGCCAGGTCATTGGACGCGGCACAAGATTTTCGATCAGACGGACAATGAATCGCCCACGTTCACGGACATCACGGGCGATGGGAAACCGGAGTTAGTCTGCATCACGAAAGGCCAGTACGGTTACGCGGAGCCGGATTGGAGCGCGCCGGCGAAGCCTTGGACGTTTCATCCCATTTCGCCCAACAACAAATACGGCAACTTCACGCACGGCATGGGCGTCGGCGACGTGAACGGCGATGGCCGGCTCGATTTGCTGGAGAAGAGTGGCTGGTGGGAGCAGCCGGATTCATTGAGCGGCGATCCTGGATGGAAGTTCCACGAACAACCGATGGGCTCGGGCGGGTCGCAGATGTACGCCTACGACGTAAATGGCGATGGGTTGAATGACATCATCACGGCGCTGGCGGCGCACGGCTTCGGTCTCGCTTGGTATGAGCAATATCGCGAAGGCAGTGAGATTAAATTTCGCGAGCACATCTTCATGAACAAGGAGCCGCGCGATAACAAATACGGCGTCAAGTTTTCTGAGCTGCACGCGATCGATCTTGTGGACATGGATGGCGATGGATTGAAGGACATCCTGACTGGCAAACGTTTCTGGTCGCACGGGCGCACGGGCGATCCCGATCGGAACAACGCCGCGGTTGTCTATTGGTTCAAGCTGGTGCGCAATGCGGACAAGAGCGTGGATTTTGTTCCTTACCTCATCGATGACAACTCGGGTGTGGGCACGCAGGTCGTCGTTGGCGACATCAATGGTGATGGGCTGCCGGACATTGTCATCGGGAACAAAAAGGGCACGTTCGTTCAACTCCACGAGAAGAAGGCAGTAACGAAAGAGGAATGGACGAAGGCGCAGCCAGCCGTTCTCGACGGCGCGAAATAATTTGAGGACTGATTCACAACGGGCGCATCTTGGATGTACCACCGAAGCGAGACTGGAAAGTCTCGCCACGCGCCGGCTGGAAAGCCGGCGCTACGGCGTAGCGCCGACATTCTTGTCGGCGGGTAACGACGCTTTCCAGCGTCATGCCCGGAAGTCCTTCAGTGGTACTTTCGAGATGCGCCATTCACAACTCACGCAACCACACGTATGAAAATCGCGAGCATCGGCACGGCCTGGATCGTCACGGGGATCATCGTTGGCGCGGCGGACGCGGAACAGTTCCTCATCAAGAATGAAACTGAGTTCAGGAAGTGCGTCGCGGCGGATGCGCGTGTGGAGAAGCTGGCGGGCGACATGGGTTTCACCGAAGGGCCGGCGTGGCACCCGGATGGATTTCTCATCTTCAGCGACATTCCCGCCAACGAATTGAAGAAGTGGAAAGCGGGCGAGGGGCTTTCGACTTATCGCAAGCCGAGCCAGAATGTGAATGGCAACACGATCGACTTGCAGGGCCGGCTGGTTTCCGCCGAGCACAGTGGCCGGCGCGTGTCCGTGACCGAAAAGGACGGCACGGTGAAGGCGCTCGTCACCGAGTACGATGGGAAAAAGTTCAATTCGCCGAACGATGTGGTGGTGAAGTCCGACGGCACGCTGTGGTTCACGGACCCGCCGTATGGGTTGCCCAGGGGCGAAACAAAAGAGCAGGCGGGCCACTACGTCTTCCGCTTCGATCCCAAGGCCAACAAGACGACCGTCGTCATCAAAGACTCCGACATGCCCAACGGACTCGTGTTCTCGCCGGATGAAAAGAAGCTCTACGTGGCGGACTCGGGCAAACCGAGGCACATCCGTGTGTTCGACGTGAACAGCGACGGCACGGTGGGTGAAGGCAAGGTCTTCTGCAAAATCGACAAGGGCGGCCCGGACGGGATTCGTTGCGATGCGGAAGGGCGCGTCTGGTCCAGCGCTGGAGACGGCGTTCACATCTTTGCGCCGGATGGTTCGCTCATCGGAAAAATTTTGACGCCGGAAGGGCCAGCCAACCTTGGTTTCGGTGGTAAGGACGGGAAGACGCTGTTCATCACGGCGCGCAAGAGTCTTTACTCGATTCCGGTGCTCGTCGGTGCGGCGAAGAGGCCGTAAGACCGCATCGCTTGTGAGATGTCTTATTGCTATCCTATCCCCGTTCCTCTTCATCGGCTGTGGCGATTCCTGCTCCAACACGATCAAGGCAGAGGTCAAATCGCCTGACGGGAAGCTTGTTGCGACGGCATTTATTAGAAATTGCGGTGCGACTACGGATTTCAGTCCACAGGTTCATCTCCGGCCGGCTGGCAAGCGCATGGCGCGAGTCGGCAATGTCTTTGTCGGCGACCACTCAGACAAGAT
>DATHKK010000060.1:0-3140 GCA_035489355.1 Candidatus Limnocylindria bacterium | reverse complement strand
GCAACTGACCGTTCTTGTGGATGGCACCAACATTTTTGGTGGCACTCGAACCATTCCCTGGGTGCCGGCTGCCGGCCGGTTCGGCCTATTTGCTCGCACCGGCGGAGCGACCGAAGCGCACTGGATTGATGACCTTAACATCAATTTCATCTCGGAAGACACGGCGCTTGGCGGCGGGGTTGTCCTTTCCAACGGCAATGTCGTTTACACACCTCCGGCGGGAGTTTCCGGCACCGACACTTTCTACTATCTGGCCAGCGACGGCCAGTTGGGTGGAACGAATGTTGGCACGGTCACGGTGGACATCACGGCGATTGTCATCTCGCAGCCGATCTACAACGGCGCGACGTTCTCGGCGTCGTTTTCGACCACGGCTGGAACGACCTACGTCATTGAGTACAAGAACAACTTGATCGATGCGTGGACGTTCCTGACCACGGTGGTGGGTGATGGAGGACTGAAGCAGTTCATCGACATGGGGCCGCTGCCGGCGGCGCAGCGCTTCTACCACATCCGCGTGCAGTAGGCGGGTTACAAGTTCGACAGCAAGGCCGGGGATAAACTCCCCGGCCTTTTTGCGCATGGAAGGCGCACCGTCAGTGTTGAATCCACGGCAGTAGGGCAGTTTGGTTGTAGCGGCTGTCTGCGACCGCGGAAGACGGCGCTCACAGAGCGCCGCTGCAGACAGGAATGATTTCCAAGCTGCCCCATTCCGAACCCACGTCCTGCTCGACAGGAAAGTTTCGCCGGTGTATCAGTCCGCCCATGCGTTTCCCGAACTTGATCGTTTGTCTGCTCGTGCTCTCTTCTGCCGTTGGGTCCGTCGCGGCCGAGATCAAACCGTTGCGTGTCCTGTTGATTGCGGGCGGTTGCTGCCATGATTACGGGAAGCAAAAGGATGTGCTGAAGAGCGGCATTGAGGAGCGCGCTTACGCGAAGGTGGATCTGGCTTACACGAACGACAGCAGCACCAAGGCGCGTTTCGAAGTGTATGCCGATCCGAACTGGGCCAAGGGCTACGACGTCGTCATTCACGATGAGTGTTCCTCCGATGTGAAGGAGATGTCTTACGTCCAAAACATCCTCGCCGCGCACAAAAACATTCCCGCCGTGAACCTGCACTGCGCGATGCACAGCTATCGCACGGGCACGCCGGACTGGTTCAAGTTTGTCGGCATCCAATCGAGCAGCCACGGTCCGCAGGAACCGATCGCGCTGCGCTTTCTGGAAGCGAAGCATCCGATCACTTCGGGCCTGAGCGACTGGACCACGATCAAAGAGGAGCTTTATAACAATGTGAAAATTTTCGACACCGCCGTGCCGCTCATCCGTGGCACGCAGATGGTGAAGCAAAAAGATGGAACGGAGAAAGCCGTCGAGTCCGTCGTCGCGTGGGCCAACCAGTATGAGAACACCCGCGTGTTCAGCACCACGCTCGGGCACAACACACAGACAGTGGGCGATGCGCGCTATCTCGATCTGATCACGCGCGGCCTGCTCTGGTCGTGCGGCAAAATGGATCGAGGTTATCTGAAGCCGTCATTGGAAAAGTAAGTTGCTCCGACACATGCGCCCGCGTTTTGACTCGGCGCCTTTCACTCCAAAGTCAGCCCAAATTTTCCGCCGAAAATCTGATTGCAAATTTTATTCAAGAGTTCACGGTGCGCTCAGTCTGTTAGATAGCTTGTCACTTCCAAGGCATGGAAAATCATCAGGTGAACTCAGTTCAGTGAAGGTTTGAAACCCGGTGGTCGGGAACAGTCTCGTGAAGGCAGAGGTCGTCTGGACAGCAAACTGGCAATGAGTAACAAACTGTTTGTTGGAAATCTTTCCTTCAACACAACCGAGAACGATCTGCACGACGCCTTTGCGGCGCACGGCACGGTCGTCGAAGCCAACCTCATGATGGACCGAATGAGCGGTCGTCCCCGTGGTTTCGGCTTCGTGACAATGGGAACACCCGAAGAAGCGCAGAAAGCAATTGAAGCGCTCAACGGCAAGGAAATCGACGGTCGTGCGTTGACCGTGAACGTGGCGCGTCCGCGCGAAGATCGCCCGGGCGGCGGTGGCGGTGGCGGCCGTGGACCGCGTCGCGAATATGGCGGCGGCGGTGGTGGCGGCGGCGGTGGCCGTGGTGGCGGTGGCGGCGGTCGAGATCGCTACTAGGAGCGTTCCGATTTCATCAAGCGAGACTCGGTCACCGAGTCTCGCTTTTTCTTTGGGCCTGCGCGTTGCGTTACGTCGCGTTGCGTTGCCTTTGGAGAACCGTTACTTTCGGCGCTCTGAAATTCACGGCCGCACATTCTTGTCTGCTGGCGTTGTGTGTTCTCGCGTTCGCTGCTTGCCGCAAATCGAACGAGGTGAACGCCGATGTCTATGTGGCGCGTCCGAAGGGGAGCATCACTTTCAGCAAGGAGATCGCGCCGATCATCTTCGGCAACTGTTCGGGCTGTCATCATCCCGGCGGTTCCGCGCCATTCGATCTGCTCGCTTACGCGGACGTGAAGAAGCGCGCGAAGCACGTGGTGGACGTCACGCAGCGCCGCTCCATGCCGCCGTGGCTTCCCGATCGAAATGTGGTTCATCTTGTGGGGGAACGCGGACTCACGGCGCAGCAGGTGGGTCTAATCAAACAGTGGGCGGAAGAAGGCGCGGCCGAAGGAAGCACAGCCGATTTGCCGCCCGCGCCAACATGGAATGAACGCTGGCAGTTGGGGCAGCCGGACCTCGTCGTGAAACCGGCGCGAGCGTTTCTGCTTCCGGCGGATGGCGGTGATGTCTATCGCAACCTGGTCATTCCCGTTCCGATCTCTGCGCGGCGCTACGTGCGTGGAATAGAATTCCGACCCAACAGCCGCGCCGTGCATCACGCTTTCCTGAAGTTCGATCGCGCCGGACAGGCTCGCGCTCTCGACGGCAAAGATGGCCAGCCCGGCTTTGGCGGCATCCACGCTCCACGCTCGTGCGAAAGCCCGATCACGTTTGCAAGCTGGCAGCCGGGCAAGACGCCGCGCTTTTACGCCGATGATTTGGCCTGGCCCATCGAGACCAACACCGATCTGGTGGTGCAGATGCACTTGCAGCCGATCGGGAAGGAAGAAAGCGTCGCGCCGGAAATCGCTTTTTATTTCACGGACAAG
>DATHKK010000059.1:0-2303 GCA_035489355.1 Candidatus Limnocylindria bacterium | reverse complement strand
TAAAGCCCTCGCGGTGGTGCGTCAAGCCGCCCCTGATTCACGTTGATATTTTTCCCACCGCTTTCACACTGAGAAGCTCATTGCTGGAATGAAGACAGTTTTATTCGTTTGCACCGGAAACGTTTGCCGCAGCCCGATGGCTGAGGGCTTATTCAAGCACGCGGTGCGCGGGCGGGGCACGTACCGCGTGTTGTCCGCGGGCGTGGGCGCGGTGGATGGACAGCCGGCCAGCGAGCATGCGGTGCGGGCCTTGCGCCAGATCGGCATCGACATCAACGGGCATCGGAGCCGGCACCTCACCGGGGACCTGGTATCGCAGGCGGACTACATTTTTGGCATGACGCACAGCCACGTGGACGCGATCATGTTGCTCTATCCACAGGCGGCAGAAAAAACTTTTCTCCTGCGCGAATTTGATGAAACACTCGACGCTTACGAGAACGACATCAGCGATCCGATTGGCAGCTCGTATGACGTTTATTGCAATTGTCGTGACCAGATTGAACAAGGCATTGCCTCTATGTTGAAATTCATCGAACAGACTACGGTTTCTACCGGCGCGGCGGCGCAAACTCCCACTAAGCAAACCATCGCCATTGGCGCGGACCACGGCGGTTTCGATCTCAAGCAAGCGGTGAAACTGCACCTGCAATCCAAGGGCTGGATCGTCGTGGACTACGGCACGATGTCCAAGGACTCCACCGACTATCCCGACTTCGCGCATCTCGTCGGCTACGCGGTCGCGGACAACAAGAACGAGTTTGGTATTCTCGTCTGCACGAGCGGCGTGGGGATGAGTATCACGGCCAACAAAATTCCGGGCGTCCGTGCCGCGCTCGTGTTCGATGATGAAATGGCCGGCATGGCGCGCCAGCACAATGACGCCAACGTGCTCTGCATCGGGGCGAAACATACCGACAGCGAAATGGCGAAGAAGATGGTGGATTCATTTCTATCAGCCAAGTTCGAAGGCGGACGGCACGAACGTCGCGTGAACAAAATGGAAACGGCGGTTCCAAAGCAATTGCGTTTGCGCGCCATCGATCCGGAAATTGCCGACACCATTCTGCTCGAGAAACAACGCCAGCAGGAAAACATCGAACTGATCGCCAGCGAAAATTTCACCAGCCCGGCCGTGATGGAAGCGCAAGGCTCGGTGCTCACGAACAAGTACGCCGAGGGCTACCCGAAGAAACGCTGGTATGGCGGCTGTGAAAACGTCGATGTCGTCGAGCAACTCGCGATCGATCGTGCCAAGCAACTCTTCGGCGCGGAACACGCGAACGTTCAGCCGCACTCAGGCAGCGGTGCGAACATGGCCGTGTATTTCGCGATGCTGAAGCCGGGTGACAAGATGCTGACGATGGACTTGACCCACGGCGGCCATCTCACCCACGGCAACAAAGCAAACTTCTCTGGTAAGTTTTTCGAGATCGTTCACTACGGCGTGCGCAAGGACGACGAGCGGATTGACTACGATCAACTGGCGCAACTCGCGCGCGAGCATCGCCCGAAGATGATCACCGTCGGCGCCAGCGCTTACTCACGCATCATCGACTTCAAACGCATGAGCGAGATTGCGCAGGAAGTCGGCGCGTTGATGCTCGCGGACATCGCACATATCGCGGGAATGGTCGCGGCGGGCGAGCATCCGAGTCCGGTTCCGTTCGCTGATTTCGTCACCACTACGACGCACAAGACGCTGCGCGGTCCGCGCGGCGGACTCATCATGTGCAAAGAGAAGTATGCGAAAGAAATTGACTCGCAGGCATTCCCTGGAATCCAAGGCGGACCGCTTATGCACGTCATTGCCGCGAAGGCAGTTTGTTTGAAGGAAGCACTGCAACCGGAGTTCAAGATTTATCAGGCGCAAATCGTGAAGAACGCCAAGGCCCTGGCGGAAGGTATGAAACAGAACGGCTTCCGACTAGTCAGCGGCGGCACGGACAACCACCTGATGATGGTGGACGTGGGCGCGCGCGGGTTCACTGGCAAGGATTGCCAAATCGTCCTCGATGAAGCAGGCATCACGGTGAACAAGAACACGATTCCCTTTGAGACGCGTTCGCCGTTTCAGGCCAGCGGCATCCGCCTCGGCACTCCCGCCGTGACCACGCGCGGCATGATGGAGACGGAAATGGCCGCCATTGCGGACATGATCAGCGAGGTGCTACTGGACATTAAGAACGTCGAAGCTGCGCACAAAGTTCGTGGGCGTGTGCGCGAACTGACGGCCAAATTCCCGTTGCCGTATTGAGGGAATCAGGGCCGACGTTAGTTGGCCCGCCGCTTCTTCAGTGGTG
>DATHKK010000058.1:0-6042 GCA_035489355.1 Candidatus Limnocylindria bacterium | reverse complement strand
CGGCACGACATCTCGAATATTCCGACGGTTCGCCCGCAGCGACGTGCCCTACCTTCCTGACATGTCGTAGGACGCGTCGCTCCGCGCGCGTCGCTTCCAGGCAGGGAAGGCCGCTGTGGTGTTGTTCACTCACGGCAAGTTCAGTCCTTTCTGACGCCGGCCAAGGCGCTGGGTGACTTTACGCGCGCGCGCGCGGAAGGGAATCTGCGCCTCCACCGTGGTGCCCTGGCCCGGGGCGGATTCGATGCTGAAGTGCCCTCCGACCATCTCGATCCGTTCGCGCATACCGAGCAGTCCCAGCCGATTGTTCTTTTTGGCGCGCAACATTTGTTCGACCGAGAACGACTTGCCGTTGTCTTTGATCTTCATGCGCACCGTGTCCGAAACTTTTTCGATGCACATTTCCACCTGCGTGGCGCGCGCGTGCCGGGCCACATTCGTGAGCGATTCCTGGGCGACGCGGTAGAGCATGGTGCGTTTCGCTCCGTCCAACTGTTCCACCCCGGCGAAAATTCGCAGACGAATCCCGATGTGCGTTCGCTTCGAGAAGCTCTTCACAAAGGAGTGCAGCGCGGGAATCAACCCAAGGTCGTCCAGCACGCTGGGCCGCAATTCGCGGGCGAACTTATGGACGATCTTCACCGACTTTTCCACGAGGCGCTGAGTGTTGGTGATTTTAGTTTGCAGGTCTTTGATGTCGTGCGCCGCGGCCGTTTTTAAACTCCCGAGCTGCACGTTGATGCCCGTTAACGTCTGGGCAATTTCGTCGTGCAGCTCGCGGCTGATCGTCTTGCGCTCCTCTTCCTGTGCCGAGAGAAGCTGGTGCGACAAGTGCCGCAGTTGTTCCTGCATCTCGCGTGACTGCTGCAACAACTCGCTGTAATGGCGTTCGCTCTTCCGCAGCGCCTCCTCGACGGCCTGGCGTTGGATGATCTCCTTTTTCAACTGCCGATTGGAGGCGGCCAGAGCCACGGCGCGCTGGCGCAGCGACTCATTCAATCGGCTCAGGCGGTCATTGGCCTCCCGTGCCGTGCGATGCGTCTTCTCGATGGGCGTAATGGTTTCGGCAAAAAAAAATCCCGCGCGCCGAAATACTCCATTTCTGGCTCCGGGCGAGTAGCTCGACACGACTTCCAGCAGCGCGTGCTCGTGAATCCTCGCTACGTCCAGTGTCTCCAGCCCCATGGACACCGCAGCGCGCCCGAGCGAGCGCGCCGCCTCCAGGCTAGCGCCGGACTTTTGCGTGAGGTGATGGCGCAACGCCGCTGGATACTCTTGCAGCAATCCGGTCAATTTAGGCTTCATGTTGGACGCGGAATTCACGGGCGAACCGATCAATGCTTTTGACCGACTTTTCCACTAACCGCTGGGCGTTGGCGATCTCTTTCGCGAGACCCTCGGGCCGGGCCGCGGCTCCCTTCTTCAAGGCCAGCAAGCGGACATTGATTCCCAGCAACGTCTGGGCGATTTCGTCGTGGAGATCGTGGCTGATCTTTCTTCGTTCATTTTCCTGTGCCGACAGAATCCGGTGGGTCAACTTCTGCAGATGTTTCTGAAGCTGGTGTGATTCCTCCAACAACTTCGCGTAGTGCTGCTCGCTCGTCTTTAGGGCTTCCTCCGCGGCCTTGCGCCGGACGATGCCCTGTTTCAAATGCCGCTTGGCCGCGGCGAGCTGTGCATTGCGCCGGTTCAATGTCTTGTTCTGCCGATCCAAACGAGCGGCAGATTTTATTCCAGCGCGATGAGTCTTTTCGATTGGGGTGATTGCTTCGGTGAAGAACATCTCCGCGCATTTCACCATGCGGTCTTTGGCAGCGGGCGAGTTGCCGGGCAGCACCAATACCGTCAGTGCCGACTTGTGAATCCGGGCCAGGTCCAGCGTCTCCAACCCGAGCGTCACCGCCTGTTCTCCCAGTCGATGCGCCGGCGGCACGCGTGACTTCGACGCTTGCTCCAAGTGCTTGTGCAAAGCGGCCTGATACCGCCGCGAGAACGCGAGCCACTGACGTTTCATGCTGTGTTTGAATTTCGTGCCGCTATGCGGCCTCAATGATTTGCTCTCACCACTGCGCGACATCAATTTCCCTATAATCTCTGACGGTTACAACGATCGGGCTATGGGGTGAACACCCACTGCCAGCGTGAACGCATCAAAGCAATTCATCGCGACGTGAAAATTTCACGGACATTTTCAACCCAGGGATGAGTGAAAGGGCCGCGCGTGTTGTCAAAACCTCACAGCATGTCATCAGAAAAAAAATTCGATCCGCCATCCGGTGGCCCGCGGCCAGGAAAATCCTCGTGGACGCATTCCGGGCATTCGGTGCGTGAGCAACTCCACTACGTTCATGAACCCGCGGCGCAGAACGAGCACCAAAGAGAAATGTCGTTCCTGCGCCACCTGATGCTCTACGACGAAACCGAGGAGCGCCACGTGAGGGAGAACAAGCTCACATGCGCCGAGAGCAACGAGCGTTGCGCCCGGCGCGCGGTGTGGCTGATGGCTGTGTTCACCGCGCTGGCCGTCGTGGGCCTAGGATACGCCGCGATGTTGCTCGAAGATTTTCCGCCCAACAGTTCCCAGTTCGTCACGCGGATTTTCTGCGCGCTCGGATTGGCCTCGCTGGTTTCGTTGCTGACGTTCGTGGGATTTTGGCTGGTCTCTCGTGGAAAGCTGGACGACGAGCGAGACGGCTGCCGCCGGCTGGTAACGAGGATTGTGGAGTCACGCCTCGGAAAGCCGGCGCCGGCTTCCGCAGCGGAAAGGGTTGGAACAGAAGTGGCCAAGGAAAACGAAACGCCGATACAAGCGTCCATCCCATTAGCCGCGAGCGGCGGGTGAATTCTCCCCCTCGGCACGATAAAAGTGCCGGCACATAGCGGGAATTCTCAGAGCCAGCGAATCGTCACGTCGCCATCGAGGCGTTTGGACAAATCAATTGGGTCATCAATGGAAACCTGCTGCGGATTCATCTGGTAAGCCCAGACCTCGAAGTGCGTGAGCTTCGCTTCGCCGTAGATCGTCGCAAAAGCGCCATCCACAGCGTCCGAACCGTGGGCGACTTTGATGCGCCCGATGCGTGGCATATTGTAACGCGCATCAAAGGTGAGCCACTCCTGCCCGAGATAGACTTCGCAGTAGGCGTGAAAATCCATCGGCGTGCCAGGATCGATGTGGCCAATGTCCGGCAAGTGTCCGGTCACGTAGCGCGCGGGTAGATTGAAGGCGCGACACAGCGCAATCGCCGCGTGCGCGAAATCGCGGCAGACGCCGTGGCGGCGCGCGATCACTTCCGAGGCCGAAAGGTCGGGCCGCCCGGAACCGAAGCGGTACTCGATGTTGTTGTGGACCCAATCGCAGATGGCTTGCACGCGCTGGATGCCATGCGTGATCTGACCGAATTCTTTCCACGCGAAGTTCAGCAATTTATCGGAGTCGCAGTAACGGCTCGGCAGCGTGTAGCGCAATAATTCTGAAGGTAGCAACCCCACTGGCATCATTTGTCCTTGCACCATGCGGCTGTCCGGCGAGGAAGAGACGGCCACGAGCGCATCGTGACGAATCTCATTGAGGCCCGGCATCAATGTCGCGCGATAGGTGGCGTTGCCGTGGCTGTCCTGAAACTCATACGACGGCTGGGCGATGCCGAACGAAAGTTTCTCCTGCATCACGAGCACATTGCCTTCGCGCCGCGGCTTGAGCACGAAGAGGACGGGAGTGGGCACAGTCGTTTCGTAGGCGAGGCTGCAGCCCACCCGGACGGTCAGGTTCAATGGAGTCCAACTCATGGCTCAATTATTTCACATTTCGGAAAGAGTGCTGGCGAAATTTTCTGGCAGCCCCGTTCAAAAATCTCGTTGCGCTGTAGCGGCGGTCTGTGACCGCCGAGAAAATGTCCGCGTTCAGCGTGTTGGTACGGCACTCACAGAGCGCCGCTACTGTTTATGAACGGGCTTTCAGGCCGCGCTCAGCGTGGCCGGGCGCGGAATGCCAGCCAGATGGAACTGGCGACTTGCGCGCCTTTGAGCGCCGTTCGCAGCCAGGATGGTTTCTCGCCCTTGGACGATGCGCGATCGCGCCGAAAAGCGGACACACCCGAAATGAACAACGCCGCCGCGGAAGCGAGGGAGGTGGCCGATTTCACGCGTGCGCCAAAAGTGCGAACGCCATAGGCCAGCGCATGCCATTCTTCCATCAGTTGCGCGCGGTTGAGTTCGCTTTCCGCGATCAGCAACTCTTTGCGCAGTTGCAGCGTATTCACGCGAGGCACTGGTCCAGACATGCGCGGTCCTTTCTCAACTGGTCGAACGTGGCGGGAAAAGTTTTCCAGTTGCGCTGAAGGACAGCGAAGCGCCGATACAAAACAATGGCGGCGGCGATATAGAGTCCAGCCAACGTGAGCAGGACTCCGATCGGCGAGAGCGACCAAAGCAACACCACGAGAGCGATGGTCAGCGCAATGCCGCCCAGAAAGGCAAACAGCGCCACGCCCAGCGCCAACAGGATGGCGCGCAGGAGGCGTTCGCGCTCCTCCTGCACTTCCACCATCAACAATTCCAACCGGTTTTCACCGATCGTCATGAGCCGCCGCGCGAAGTCTTTTGACGGCGTGGCGAGTTGCGAGAAGTGATTGGTGGTTTCCTCCACAAAGATTAGTCGTTGCGAGAGCACCGGCGTGTGACGAGAACGCCGATGAGCACACCCACACCGAATGCGATGCCCATCGCTTGGTAAGGATGCGCGTGGACCGTCTCATCCACGACTTTGGCCTTTTCAACCGTCTTGTCGCGCACGCGGCCGTAGATCTCCTTGCCGCTTTCCAGCGCGGCGGCGAGACGCTGGCGCGCTTCGCTGACTTTTTCTCCGGCCACGTCCGCCGTGGCGGCCATTAACGCACGCGCGTCCTCGGCGAGAGTACTGATGTCGTTACTGATTGCTTGGGTCTGTTTTTCCATATCGTTCTTCATTTGTTTCTCCAGTTTTTCTGCAAAAGCTCCTGCGTGAAGATGTCGGCCGGCTCCGGCGCGCTCATTACTTTCAGAATTGAATTCCTGCCACCGAATCTGTTCGGGACAGTTTCAATCACTCGCGGGTCAGGCCGAAATTTTCCATCCACTACCAGGCAGTACTCGAAGGTGCCAATCGGCAAAACGATTTCTCTCACCCAACGGCCGTTTCCCACCGGGTGCATGGGCTTGGCATCGGGCTGCCAGTTGTTGAAGGTGCCGGCAATATAAACAGAGCTGGCCACGGCATCAGTGAACTCGAAGTGCACCGGCAGCGAGTACGGGCGGTCGCTCCCGGCTTGGTCGTAATGTCGATGGTGTGTCATAACCTGAATTTTTCTGGCGCCGCTGATCAGAACAAGGCGCTCTGAAATATTCTCGTGTGGCGCGGCGGCGATGTGGGTTCCAGTGAAGACTGGTTCAACTCCAGCCAGTATTGTTTCATCCTCACCAGGATTTCCTGAAGCTTGTCGGGGTCGGAAGGCTTCACCAGATAAGAGTTCGCGCCCAGTTGATAGGCCCGGTTGATGTCCGTCGCGAGGTTCGAGGAACTCAAAATAAGTACAATGACAGCCGTCAATTCAGGCTGGGCGCGTATCCACTGGAGAACATCCAGGCCCATGACCACGGGCAGATTCAGATCCAGCAGTACCAGACACGGCAAAGGGAATTTCTCGCGGTCGATGTATTTACCAGTGCCGCCCAGATAATGCATGGCCTGCCGTCCATCCGACGCCACGTGCAATGGGTTGATTATTCCGGCCGCGGTCATGGCGCGCCTCATAAAGAAGACGTCGTTCGCGTCATCTTCCACGAGGAGAATAGTTCGTTTCATGGGATTATCCGTTCTCTGACTGAATCCAAAATTCTGTTTGCTGTTCTCGATGTTGCTATTCACCGCAGACACTAGAACAGCCCAACACCGGTGCGGCTATGGGGTGTTACCCCACGTGCCGCTTGGGCGCCCCGCGATTTTCGGCCGCGGATCACTTTGGCGGTTATCGTACTGGAAGTTTTCATCGATGGTGCGGGATT
>DATHKK010000057.1:0-2148 GCA_035489355.1 Candidatus Limnocylindria bacterium | reverse complement strand
TGCGACGAGCGATGAATTGAGAAAAGTGGCGGCGACGCCCGCCGCTTGCATCGCATCGACTTGATCTTTCATCAGCGCAATCAGCGGCGAGACGACGACCGTGAGGCCGGGCCGCACCAGCGCGGGAAGTTGGAAGCAAAGTGACTTGCCACCGCCCGTGGGCAGGAGCGCGAAGACATCTTTGTCGGCGAGGGCGTCGCAAATGATCTGCTCCTGCAATGGCCGAAACGAATCGAAGCCGAAGTATTGCTTCAGCGTGCGGAGTAAATTCGGGGGTTCGCTGTTCATCAGGTACGCGCCAGATTTGTAATGAACTATTCGGCAAGGCGCGAGCCGAATCAGTGGCGTAGCAGTAGCTCAAGGTTTCAACAACACGGGGCCGGGCTCTTCCGTCAGACGCGTCAAGATGCGGGGGGTACGTTGAGCGCTCGCTCGCGTTCGAGCAGCGTCGGGTGCGAGTAGTAGAATCCGCTGTAGAGCGGGTGCGGCGTGAGGTTGCTCAAGTTTTTCTCGTTCAACTTTCGGAGCGCTCCCACGAGCGGCTGCGCTTCGTACATCACTTCGCGCGCGAAGGCGTCCGCTTGATACTCGAAGCGGCGCGACCAGACGTTAATCAAGGGTGTGAGCCAGAAACTAATCGCGCCGGCGAGCAAAGCGAACAAGAGCATGGCGGGAACAATGGCCGCGGGCGCGTAATTGTTCTGCGGCTCAAAACCGAAGGCGCGATAGAACCACGCCTGATGCGCCAACCACGCGAGGGCGGCGAAGGCGACGAAGAGGCCCAGCACGGAGACGAACAGCAACTTCACGATGTGACGCTTCTTGTAATGTCCGATCTCGTGCGCGAGCACGGCCTCGAGTTCAGGTTCCGTCAGTTGTGCGACGAGCGTGTCGAACAAAACGATTTTGCGGAAGCGGCCGAAGCCGGTGAAGAACGCGTTGGAGTGACGCGAGCGTTTGCTGCCGTCCATTACGTCGATGCTGCGCGTGGGGAAGCCCGTTCGTTTCGCGAGCGCGAAGAGGCGTTCGCGTAACGAGCCTTCGCCGAGCGGAGTGAATTTGTTGAAGAGCGGCATGATGACCGCCGGCGCAATCAGCATGAGCAGCAGTTGAAACACGATCACGATCGCCCACGCCCAGAACCACCAGTTCGCACCGGTCCATTCGATCACTTGGAGCACGAGCGCGAGGAGCGGGAACGCGAGGAGGAACGCGAGCAACAATCCTTTCACGCGATCGAGCAGCCACGTTTTCATCGTCGTGGTGTTGAAGCCGAAGCGATCCTCCAACTTGAACTGCGCGTACCAATCGAACGGCACGCCCGGGAGGCTCAGGCCCAATCCAATCGCGAACAGAAACGCGGACATGGACCACATCGACGCCCCGAATTGCGTCGTCCATGTGTGAAAAGCCCAGGGCAGCAAACCGCTGAGGAGAACCGCGAGCAACAGAATCGTGTCGAAAGCGCCCGTGATTTTCCCGAAGCGACTCTTCGCCAAAGTGTATTCAGCTGACTTCCGATAAGTTGATTCATCGATGATGCCCTGGAGTGATTCCGGCACCGCGCCAGCATGAGCATGCACGTGGCGCTTGTTTAAATGAGTCAGCCATTGTTCAGCCATCCATCGGCTGAGAATAAGTACCGCTGCCACAATGCCGACTGACGTCATGGCCGAACGGTAAAGACCTTTGCGAAATGCGCAACGCTTCCGCCACGTCCGGGAGCCTAGCGAAAGTTTTTACACCCCTTCTTCATCGCGCTCGTGTAGCTTCCACGCATGGCCGTCGAGACGCCGAGCGCGAAGTCGTTCATCGATCCGCAAACCCTCATGCGGATTCGTAACCTCGAGTTGCGCGCGCGCGTCGTCGTGCAAGGATTTTTGACCGGCATGCACCGCAGTCCGTATCACGGCTTCTCCGTCGAGTTTACCGAGTATCGCCAATACACGCCGGGCGATGACCCGCGCTACGTGGATTGGAAATTGTTCGCGCGCAGCGATCGTTTCTTCCTCCGCAAGTTCGAGGATGAAACGAATCTCCGCTGCCAACTGCTCGTGGACGCCAGCCGTTCGATGGGCTTCGGATCGGGCGCTTACACGAAATCGGATTACGCCAATACGCTGGCCGCGACACTGGCGCATTTTCTGT
>DATHKK010000056.1:0-4184 GCA_035489355.1 Candidatus Limnocylindria bacterium | reverse complement strand
AATTATTGCAGAATGGACAACACGAAACTCCGCTCACCCGTTGAACTGGTGGAGTGACTACCATCATGTGCTGGGACACAACTTTGGTTTTGCGCTGCTCTTCTCTGTAATCGCGGCGGTGTTCGCGAAACAGAAAGTTATCACGACGCTCCTCGTCTTCATCAGCTTCCATTTGCATCTGCTTGGAGATTTGATCGGCGCGCGTGGACCTGACGGTTTCAAATGGCCTATTCCATATTTGCTCCCATTCAGTAAACAGCCGGAACTGGTTTGGTCAGGCCAGTGGGCACTCAACGCATGGCCGAACGTATTGATCACTGGGTTGCTGTTGATCGTGACAATGGTGCTCGCGCGCAATCAGGGCTATTCCCCGCTCCAGCTTTTCTCTGCGAAACTTGACGATGTGTTCGTGTCCACGTTGCGCAGGCGATTTCCGGTTAGAATTAACGCATAGATTTTGCCAGCCGTAGATTGTCTGTTATCGGAATTGTTAGGGGCAGCTAATGGAGAATTCTTCTCCGTCATTGCTCATTTGGGTTTAGCAAGACATCTGTAACAACCATGCGGTGGTCGGAATGCACCGTACGAACTCCATGAGATGAAACAGCCGATAGACGTCTCAACCAAATTTGGTCGGGCCGAAAAGCTGGTATGGTATTTAACGCCGTGTTTCCCCAACCGCGGCCTGCGGTGCGATGAGAGTCGCGATAGTCATGTAGCAACTTGTAAATCGCATCACCCGCGGGGGCGTTGAAATCGCCGCCCAAAATCTCTGGAAGTTCTGTTGTTGCCGATTCCGCTTCGAGTACAGAACCAAGCTCTCGACGACGGAGGCGGCGGTCTTCCCTGTATGCGTGCCACGCTGCGGGATTCCAAAGATCGGTGCGACCAAGCGGCGGTGTCAGCCTAAGACTGGTCACGAGGAGTTCACGCTTTTCCGGCAAAATAAGAACCGCTCGCGCAGAATGAATTGTCGGACGTTTGTCTATGGTCTTGAGGGGATACCGTGAAATAATTGCGCAGTCGAATCCCGCGACGAACGAAGCGGAATCGCCGAAAAATTCACGGGCGAGTTCCGCGACTTTGTTGCTCGCCGGACTCTCCTGAAGCAAAACGATGTCTGGCTGAAACTTCACGACCTCTCCTGCCGCCGAGGTGCTGCTAGCACAATTGAGCGTTACGACGCGGAAGGTTCCTTGTGGCGCACGACTCGACTGTGTGGAGCCGTGAATAATCCCGCGAATTACAGGCAAGAGATTGTCTGCAAAACAGAGCGTTGCGAGTAGCCACAGACCGAACAGGAGAAATGGTATTCGAGTGCGAGGTCTCAATAGACGCCAGGCAACGGCCGCGGTCAGAATTCCGATGATTGCCCACGACCACTGCGGAAACGTGGTGATGGCGGCGACCTGATCCCAAACACCGAAAAAACAAATTGTCGTAAGGAGCCAGAGTGCTGCGGAGAATGTGACCAGCGCGAAACCGCAACGGCGCACGAATCGAAACGCTCTGGATTCAGACATTGGCGAATACACCACCGCATCGGTGTCACCCAAGCGAGTGCAATCGGAGCGCTCTCCAGAGATACATTTGCAGATCAATTTTTAGCGGGCCGTAGATGTGGGTTATCGGAACTGTCGGTTGGCGGTTCGAATCCGCCCTCGCGCAAGCGAGTAGCTCAATTGGATAGAGCAACAGTCAACATCCACCATCGCTCCTTGCCCGCTTACCTTCCGAATTTCCGATGGGCCGAAGTTGTGGGTTATCGTTGGTTGTTGGTTCGAGTCCAATCGCCGGCTCCAGATGCCGGCGTAGCTCAATGGTAGAGCAGCCTCCGAAAGGAGTAATTCCACGGCATTCCCTTGCTCATCAGATTTTCTCCGCAGTCGAGTGACTCGCGGAGTTCAACCGCAACACCAACTAGGAGGACGTATGGCAAACGCACATATCCAAGAAGATCAATCGTGCTTTCGAAGTGATGAGCAAACGGCGCAAAGGTTTCCCCTCGGAAACGCGCGTCAAGAAAGGCGAAAGAATCGTTCATGGTGACAAGGAGCTGCGCGAGAAGCTCGGACGCAACGATCCGTGCCCGTGTGGTTCAGGACACCGGTTTCAAGAATTGCTGCATGCGCAGCGATCGCTTTGATGGTTCAGAGCGGAAACACTATTTCAGAGACTGAATTCTGCGGGCCGAAGAACATGGGTTACCTCTGTTAAAGGAAAACTCCCACGTTCACCAACTTGCCTGCATTTCCAAAACGCAATCGTGCCGAGAGTTGGCGGCGCATCAGATGAAAGGAGGCCATCATGGCTATCAACTATGCAAAAATCTTCAACCGCCGCTCCACGCCGCAGTCGCAGCCGATTCCGGGTTCGAACCAGGTTCGCAACTCAGGCGGCGGCTACTCGTGGCAGGTCGATGACTGGACTCGGCTCGACCGCTTCCTGATCCTCGGCGCCGAAGGCGGCACGTATTACATCACCGAACGCGACCTGGTGAAGCAGAACCACGATGCCCTCGTTCGCTGCATCAAGGCCGACGGCATTCGTGCCGTGAACCGCATGGTGGGAATCAGCGACGCGGGTCGCGCGCCGAAGAATGATCCAGCCATCTTCGCGCTCGCGCTGGTCGTGACGCATGGCGACGCACAGGCGAAGGCTCACGCATTCGCGAACCTGGGCAAGGTCTGCCGCATCGGCACGCACCTCTTCCACTTCGCGGAATACGTGAACGCGATGCGTGGCTGGGGTCGCGGTCTGCGTAACGCCGTTGCAGGTTGGTACGTGGGACGCGAAGCCGACGCTCTCGCGCACCAGGCGGTGAAGTATCAGCAGCGTGATGGTTGGTCGCACGGCGACCTGCTTCGCCTCGCTCACCCGAAGGCTCCTTCGCCACAGCACGACGCGGTTTTCCGCTGGATGCTCAACGGCGCGGATTCGCTCGGTGAACGCGAAGTGAAGCGCAAGGTCCGCGGTGAAGATCGCATTGCGAAGTACGCGGCGGTCGGCGCACTGCCGAAGCTTATCGAAGCGTTCGAGCAGGCGAAGCGGGCATCGAGTAAGGACGAGATCGTGAAGCTCATCAACGAGTTCGACCTCCCGCGCGAAGCGATTCCAACGCAGTGGCTCAACGAAGTCGCTGTGTGGGCGCTGCTCCAGCGCATGCCGATGACGGCCATGGTCCGCAACCTCGGCAAGATGACGAGCCTCGGCCTCATCAAGCCGTTCAGTGATGCGAAGAAGCTCGTTCTCCTCAAGCTGAAGGATGAAACGGCGTTGAAGCGTGCGCGCATCCACCCGCTCGCCGTTCTCGTAGCGCAGAAAATCTACGCCCAGGGTCACGGTGAGAAGGGTGCGCTCAAGTGGTCGCCGGTTTCGGCGATCGTGGACGCACTGGACGCAGCGTTCTACGCGACGTTCAGCAACGTGGAACCGTGCAACAAGCCGGTGCTGCTCGCGCTCGACGTGAGTGGTTCGATGGCCGCATCGAACATTGCGGGTTCGTGCATTAGCGCCCGTGAAGCGAGCGCGGCAATGGCGCTCATCACGGCAGCGACGGAGGCGGAACACGAAATCATCGCGTTCTCTGCTCCAGACCACGGTGGCTACGGCGGCATGCATGGCGGCGGTGAACCGGGTATCACACGCGTGAACCTCTCACCGCGCATGAGACTGGCCGAAGTCATCAAGCGCATCGAAACCATCGAGATGGGCGGCACGGACTGCGCCCTGCCGATACTGTGGGCCGCACGCAACAAGCTGAACGTATCGGGCTTCGTTACCTACACGGACAGCGAAACGTGGGCAGGCAACATCCACCCGGCACAGGCGCTACGTCAGTATCGCAGCGAGTTCGTCGGTGACGCGAAGGCAGTTGTTGTGGGCATGACCTCCAATGGCTTCACCCTCGCCGACCCGAACGACCGCGGAATGCTCGACGTGGTCGGCTTCGACACGAGCGCGCCGGCAGTGATCGCGGACTTTGTCCGCGAGTAGTGAACGGATAACAACGCAGGCGGAGGCGAAAGCTTCCGCCTGCGCTTTAATCTCGATGAGCCTGTATGATTCAAATTCAAATCAAGTCATGCGTTTGCATATTCTCTGCAACCTACACTTGGAATTCGGGCCAGCGAAAATTCCAACGACCGATGCGGATGTCGTCGTGCTTGCCGGCGACATTCACT
>DATHKK010000055.1:0-2564 GCA_035489355.1 Candidatus Limnocylindria bacterium | reverse complement strand
CGCTGAAACGCTTTTCTATCAAGATCATCTCGTTCACGGGCGGCTCCAAATCTGCGCTCGCACGCTATAGCGACGTGGTGTTGAACGTCCATGTGCCGAAGGAAGCATGCCCGTTCAATCTCGCTCCCACGTCGAGCACGACCGCGATGCTCGTCATGGGAGACGCACTCGCGATGGCCGTGTTACAGGCGCGCGGCTTCAAGCAAAGCGACTTCGCAAAGTATCATCCGAGCGGCGCCATCGGTCGCGCGATGCTCGTGAAAGTGAAGGACATTATGCGCAGCGGCGGACGTAACGCCGTGGCGCCACAGAAACTGAACGTGCGCGAGGCGTTGATGGTGATGACGCAGGCGAAATCCGGGAGCCTCAGCGTCGTGGACGGGCGCGACAAACTCGCAGGCGTGTTCACCGACGGCGATTTTCGCCGCCGTATGGCGACAGACGAGCATCTGCTTTCGAGACCGTTGGTGGACGTAATGACGCGCAATCCCATATCCATTCGCGATGAAGCGCTCGCTGTTGAGGCGTTGAAGATTTTTAACGAGCGCAACATCGACGACCTGATCGTGGTGAATGCCAAGAAAGAGCCGGTGGGACTGATCGATTCGCAGGACCTGCCGAAGCTGAAGCTCATGTAGCAATCGGCGGCGGGAACCCGCTTGCGTCGTCACGCCTGTTCCCGCTACGAATCGGCCATGCACAAGCCATTCGCCCTTTTGAGCGCCGCGGCGTTTCTCGCCCTGTTCAGCGGTTGCACGACGACGATTGTGTCGGATTGCTTTCCACCCTTGCCAGCTATGCAAACACCGCAGCGTTTTCAAAAGACACTCACGCATCGGGCGCAACTTGATTATCTCCTCTACCTACCGGTCGAATATAAAAGAAGCGGCACAAACAAGTGGCCGCTCATGCTGTTTCTCCACGGCGCAGGCGAGCGCGGCACGAACGTGGACAAAGTCGCGGCGCACGGTCCGCCAAAAGTTGTGAAGACGAAGAGAGATTTTCCCTTCATCCTCGTATCCCCGCAAAGCCCCGCAGAACGCACCTGGCGCGACGATGAATTGATGGCCCTGCTCGACGACGTGATCGCCAGGCACAACGTGGACACGAACCGCGTTTACGTCACTGGCCTGAGCATGGGTGGCTATGGTTCGTGGAGTCTCGGCACGCACTATCCAGAACGCTTTGCGGCCATCGCGCCGATCTGCGGCGGCGGTGAACAGATTCCAGTGCTCCTCGCGAGCAAAGAAAAAAAGGCGGCGCTCAAGTCACTCGGTGTCTGGGCATTTCACGGCGCCAAAGATCCGCTCGTGGTCCTGGAAGAATCGCAACGCATGACCAACGCGCTCATGCGCATCGGCTGCAAGGACGTGAAACTCACGGTTTATCCGGAGGCCGGCCATGACTCGTGGACGCAAGCCTACAGCGAGCCGGAGATCTGGAACTGGTTTCTCGCGCACTCCCGATAACGAAAGACCGGGATTGTTCAGTTTTCACGGCGAGAGTGGCTTCACTGCTTCCACGCGAAGGAACCTCTGCGTCGATGCGCTGTCTGTGAAGCCGCGCGTCGTTGTGGAGCCCGCGTCCGGCGGGATCAATCCAAGCCCCGCATCCAACCATGCTCCGCTGTCCACCAGCGTTCGTTTCTGCACGTGATACTGGCGCGTGGGCTGGCTGCTCCACGTGAGGCTCAAGGGCGAGCCGCCGTTCGCAATCGTGTACGACGTAATGCTCAGGAAACTGTTCGTGTCGATCGGGTTGGTGTCCGCGAGATATTCGCTGATGTCCTTGAATCCGTCGCCGTCGCGATCGCTCGTCGCGTTGGCGACCCCCAGCGAGCCGATCTTCTCGCGCTCCCATGCGTCGGTGATACCATCGCCGTCGGTGTCGATGCCCATTTGGATGGTGTCCGTCTGCACGTATGCAGACGCGTTGCTCAGCGAAATCCATCCGCAGTTCGCGCTCCAAAGGAAGCCGCTCATTTTGCCGGTGACGAGATCAACCTTCGGGCCTTCGTAGGTGACGCCGGTGCCATCGCGATTGGTGAATGTGATCCAGCCAATGTTGGCGCCGTAAGCGTAGCCGCGCAGGTTGCCGAGTCCGTCGTGGTTCACACCGAAGTCGCTGGCGGAATTATTCTGGTAACGAATGCCGTTGGCCGGAGTGCCGCTGCCAAGATTAATCCAGCCGACATTGGCCGCGTAGATGAAGCCGGTGCAGATGTATTCGCCAATCGCCGCGCCGCTATTGGTGTCCCCGCGCCAATCCATCCAACCGAAGTTAGCGCCGTAGCCTAATTTGTTGGCGACGTTGATCGTGCTGGCGGACCACACGCATCCCAGTGAAGCGAGAAGCATGAGCAAACTTGGAATTGCTTTCATAAGCAGTGTCGGGTTCAGAACGAAAAATTCGCCCAAGGATGATTCGTGACCGTGCCGATCGTCGTTACCGTGAGGCCCGCGACGACGGAACCGAGAAAGTTGTAATTCTGGTTGGTGTTTCCGTGCGCGATATTTTGCACCACGAAATTCGTCGAGCTGAAAACGGTCTGGAACCCGAAGACA
>DATHKK010000054.1:0-5553 GCA_035489355.1 Candidatus Limnocylindria bacterium | reverse complement strand
CGCCGGCCGAAACGGCACTGCTCGCGTTAAAACCAAACCAGCCCACCCACAGCAACCCCGTGCCGATCGGGCTGTAAACCACATTGTGTGGGAAGATACCTTCGCGCGGATACCCGAGCCGCTTGCCGACCACATACGCGCACACAAGTGCCACCATTCTCGAACTGATGTGGACAACCGTTCCGCCCGCGAAATCGAGCACGGGAATTTTTCCGCCGAGTGCCCAATTGAAAAACCCGCCTTTGCCCCAGACCATGTGCGCCAGTGGAAAATACACCAGCGTGGCCCAGATGATCATGAAGAGCACAAACGCGCGAAACTTGATGCGCTCGGCAAACGCGCCCGTGATTAGTGCGGGCGTGATGATGGCGAACATCATCTGAAACAGCATGAAACTTTGGTGCGGGATTGTGGCGGCGTAATCCGTGTTCGGTTCCGCGCCTACTCCGTTCAGCAAGAAATACTTCATCGGGTTGCCGAAGAATGCGTTCCCCTCGCCAAAGGACATGCTGTAGCCGTAAGCCAACCACAGTAACGTCATCAACGCCATGAGGAACAGCGTGTGCATCATGGTCGAGAGCACGTTCTTTCTTCGCACTAGGCCACCGTAGAACAGGATCAGCCCCGGCGCGCTCATCATCAGCACCATCGCTGAGCTGACGAGCATCCAGGCGTTATCACCCGAGTTCACGCCCGACTGCGCCGCTTCGAGCTTGGCCAACCGCTTCTCTAGCGGGACCGCCTTCACTTCGGCGGCTGATGCGCGGAGCACAATGGAAGTTGAAACGAGCATGAGCAAAAGCACGCGGATTGCATGAATGTGCTTCATGGAGGCGCCGCTGTTAGACCAAACGCCGCGCTGAGTGTCAATCGTCTGAGCATAAACCTCTGATCTTGCTGCCGACCGCTGCCTCTCGGCCGGCGACTGTCTGTGCGGCCTCTTCGATCAATAATTCCCGCGAGCGCGGGCGTTGCCCGTTCCTGGCAATCGTGTTGAACCGACGTCGAGTACATGCGCGAGACGTCGTATCTGCGCCTCCTCAATTTTCGCGGGCCAGAAACGGTCTTGAGCTTGGGGAGTAACCAGGTTTGTTTTCCGAGAAATTCGTGGGAGGCCTGTGGCGCAATCGGTTTGCTGCTCGCTCATTGCAACGCATGTGTAATGGCGAATGTAATGAGGTAGCCACCTGTTATGTGCATTCCGTGAGATACTCAGTCAGCACTATTACCTTTGGACTGCGACCGCTGAAAGCCGTCGGCGGCAGCGCAACACCCGGGGAGCTCCGCGAGCGCGATCGATATCGGAACGGTGCGATTGCGGAGCACGCTATCGATCCTTTCCATCAACACAATCAGGTTTTCGTAATTCAGCGGTTTCTCCAGATAACAGTCAGCGCCGCGGCTCACGGCGTCGCGAATATCATTGGTGTTGGTTGAAGAAGTGAAGATCGCCACCGGAATCTTCCGGAACTCCGCGTTCGCTTTTAACCATTCCAAAACCTCAAATCCCGTCTTCCGCGGCATGTTCAGGTCGAGCAGAATTAAGTTCGGAATCGGGTGTTTACTCCGATCATTGTAAGGTGCATGGCCCTTCATATATTCAATGGCGAACTCACCGTCCTCAACGAACTTTACGTCGAACTTTGCGTCCGCCTTGTGGCAGGCGCGCTTTAACAACAGGACGTCGTCCAGGTTGTCGTCAACGTTCAGGACCACGGCGCTCATGTTTTGACACTTTTGAGTTCGATGCAGAAAGAGCTGCCTTTGCCGAGCTTCGATTCCAAGGCGATGCGTCCGTCAAGACGTTCCAAGCCACGCTTCACAATTGCGAGGCCCACTCCGGTGCCCGGATACTTTTCCGCCGTGTGCAGGCGCTGGAACAGCCCGAAAATTCGCTGCTGATGCTCTGGTGCGATTCCGATTCCGTTGTCAGTAACGCAAATTCGCACCGAGCCGTCCCCGCTCGCAGCGCTAATCTCGATACGGGGGCTTACGCCCGGCGCAACAAACTTCATCCCGTTTACAATGAGATTGGTGACCACCTGGTGGAAGAGTGTACGGTTCGCCAGCACGCGATCAACCGGATGTCGGGGCAATGTGATGGTCGCCTTCTTCGATTGAATTTCCGACGCAAGATGTTCGACTACTTGCCCAATTTCCTCCCTCACATCCAGCGCTGCCCGCGGAAGCTCAATGTGCCCAAGTTTTGCAAACTCCAGCAGATCTCGGATAAGTTGTTCCATGCGTGCGGTGGCGTTCACCATCCGCTGTGCATACATTTTTCCTTCGTCATCCAGCTTCTCGCTGTAATCGCCGAGAAGAATCTGGGCGTACCCGTGAAGGGATCGCAGCGGCGCTCGTAGATCGTGCGCCATCGTGTAGCACACGCCTTCGAGCGACTGCACCGTTTCATTCAGGTGGGAGGTTCGTTCGGCGACTTGGACCTCCAGCGATTCCTTGGCTTTGCGCAGGTCTCGCTCCATCTCCTTTCGCGCCGTAATGTCGTGAGTGAAACAGCGCGTGTGAACGAATTCTCCGTTCTCGCAATAAACGCTCGAACTAATCAGCACATGACGGATGGAACCGTCCTTGCATTGCAGGCGGGCTTCATATCCCTGCAATTCCTCCTGGTTCTTCAGGCGACACAGGATGTCGTTGATGACTGGCTCATCGACGTGAAACTCCGTGATCTTGTGGCCGATGTATTCGTCACGACTGTAGCCTAGCAGTTGGAGTTCTGCTTTGTTCGCCCAAATGATAGTCCCATCCGGCCCGACCCAATGCAGGCCTTCGGTCGCGTTCTCCACGAAATCATGCAGTAGTGTGTGACTGCGCTCAATCTCACGAGCAGCTTTTTTCTGGAAGGTAATGTCACGCGCGACTTTCGAAGCGCCCACGATCTTCCCGCTCGCGTCGCGCACGGGAGAAATCGTGACAGAAACATCGATAAGTTGGCCGTCTTTGCGCTGCCGAATTGTTTCAAAGTGGTCCACATTCTCGCCACGACGCAGTCTCTCGAGAATAACTGGCTCTTCGTTGAGCCGATCTTGAGAAATGATTTTGGTAATTGGGCGGCCAATCATTTCGTCGGCGGTGTAGCCGAAAACTCGTTCAGCACCGCAATTCCAGCTTGTCACGATGCCATCAAGATTTTTGCTCACAATGGCATCGTCGGAACTCTCAACAATCGACGCCAATCGCGCTTGCTGCTCGGCGGCTCGCTTTAGTTCCGTGATATCACGAGCAATCGAGGAAAAACCCACGACCCGTGCATGGTCATCACGAATCGGAGAAACAGTAACAGAAACATCCAGGACCTGGCCGCTTTTTGTGATGCGTTTCGTTTCGAAACGCGCCACAGGTTCCCCGCGCATGAGCCGCGAATAAATGGCCGGCATCTCGTGTGCGCAATCGGAAGGCACAATCGTGGAGAGCGGTTTCCCCACCACTTCTTCGCCCGAGTAACCATATATATTCTCAGCGGCGTGGTTCCACGAGGTGATTATCCCGTCGGTTGCGTGCCCGATAATTGCGTCATGCGATCCTTCGACAATCGCCGCAAGCTGCGACCGTTGCGCTTCTGCGCGCTTTAGCTCTGTGACATCCGAGAACGTCAGAACAAGTCCTTGAACTGTTTGGTCCAGCGAACGGTAAGGCATTACCCTGCGGATAAACCACTGCTGCCCACCGCCTACGGACATTTCGCGCTCGCGCGGCGTAAGCGTCCGCAACACTTCCTGCATGTCCTCCAAGGCATTCGTGCCGGCGAGTTCCGGCGCCACGTCCATCAATCGCCCGCCCACCTCACGCTCCCCAAGGCGTGTGACGGAATACATGCTGGGCGTAAAGCGCGTAATCCGTAGTTCCTTGTCTACAAATACCGTTGCGACGCTCGTGCTTTGGAAGAGGTTGTGCAGGTCAGCGTTGGCTGCATCCAGTTCATCCACCTTGCGCTGCAACTCGTCGTTGATGGACTGCACCTCCTCTTTCGAAGTCTGCAATTCCTCGTTGGTCGATTGCAGTTCCTCGTTCATCGAGAGCAATTCCTCGTTCGCGGATTTCAGCTCTTCGTTCGAGGTTTCAAGTTCCTCGATGGTCGTCTGAAGATCTTCCCTTGTGGTGCGCAACTCATATTCGAGCTGCTGCACGACCGCATCTGAAACCTCCCCTTGCGAAGCCGCCACAAGTGCAGGAGTTGCTGTGGCGGGGATAACCTCCTGGAAAACGACAATGAACAGTCCCGAGTCCTTCCCGACTTCCGGCAGCGGTCGGACGATGAGATTTAGATGCTGAACTCCTTCCTCCAGAGGCACGGCGATGTTCTCGCGCACGACCTCTTTGCGATCCTTCAGCGCGCGATGGACAACCGTTCGCAACTCCGCGCGGATCGATTTTTTTGCCAGTTCCAGAAGCTTGTTGGAGGGAGAGCCGACCGCCGGTTCAAGATATTTTCCCGTGCGCCCGGAGAAGTACACAATATCTCCCTGCTCGTTGATGATGACGCTGGGCGGGGCGTAATCCTCCATGACGACGCGTTCAATCGTGCGGGCAATATTTTGCTCTTTAACCATGGGCATTGGGAGTGGCCCCGCGGGCATCGGCCTTGAGACGCGGCCATTGTCAATGACCGGCAAAGCGCTGGCGGTGCGCAGCAAGGTGGGTTTCCGTTGAAAGATCCGGTTCTTCTGATCGATCGCGCGAAACATCTCGCTGCGGCTCGCCACATTTTCTGAGGGACCAAGGAAGAGAAAGCCGGATGGGTTGAGGGCATAGTGAAACAGGCGCAGCAATTTCTTCTGCACGTCTGTTTCCAGATAAATCAGCACATTGCGACACGAGACCAAATCGAGCCGTGAGAACGGCGGGTCCTTTATGACATTGTGCGGCGAGAAGACGCACATTTCGCGAAGCTCCTCCCGCACTTCAAAGCCGTCACCACGTGGGAGAAAGAAGCGCTTCAGCCGTTCTGGCGAAAGCTGCTCTCTAATGCCGTCGGAATAAAAGCCTTTCCGAGCAACCGCCAATGCATCGGTGTCGAGATCAGTCGCAAAGATCTGGACGCGCTGCTTCAGTCCGTTCGCGGCCATGTGGTCTGAGATCAACATCGCGATCGAATAAGCTTCTTCTCCTGTCGCGCAGCCGGCCACCCATACGCGTGCGTGTCCATCCATTGACTTTTCCTTGAAAATTGCGGCAATCACTTCGTGCTCAAGCTTCTCGAAAGCTTCCTCATCGCGGAAAAACTGTGTCACTCCAATGAGCAGGTCCTTGAAGAGGTTCTCTTTCTCGGCGTCGCTTTGCTTCAGCAACTCCACATAATCACGGAGCGATTTCGCGTAGGTCACCTGCATGCGGCGGTGAATTCGCCGAACCAGCGTGCTTTGCTTGTAACGACTGAAATCATGGCCCGTCTTCTCGCGCAGCAAGGGAAAAACCGTCGCGAGTGTCTCAACGAAATCCTAGGCTTCCTCCTCTGCGCGCGAACGGCGCAACGTGGCCAGATGCTCGACATAGCTTGAAATCACCTCCGGCATCTCTTCCACTGTCAAAACG
>DATHKK010000053.1:0-10060 GCA_035489355.1 Candidatus Limnocylindria bacterium | reverse complement strand
CACTCTTTTTACCGAGACGTGCAATCGGTCGGACTGGCAGTTGCGTTGCCAACGGTTTCTTACCCAAGCCATTTTGCGGTTTCCTGGGGGCGAAGGGGTGAAACAACAACTCTCCTGGCGCGCCTACCAGAATTGCTCTCGGAATGTCGTCGGCTTGCACGCGGAAAAGGCGGTATTGGAGCGCGTTTACGACGTGCCCGCGCATCGGATTTCCATCGTGCCGCTGGGTTTGTCCAATCGGTACCTGAAAGCAGGCCCCGGAAATCGTTCGCAGGAACATCTGATCTGCACCGGAACAATTACCGAGCGGAAAAATTCGGTGCCACTCGCCGAGATGGCGCTGAAAGCAAAGGTCCCAATCCTGTTTGTCGGAAAGCCGTATCACACGAACGACCCCTATTGGAAACGGTTTGAAAAACTGATCGATCAACAGTTCGTCAAATATCATCCGCACGTGGCGGACGAGGACGAAATGATTTCGCTGCTTCAGGCTGCGCGCGGTTTTGTCCTCAAGAGTCGCTACGAGAATTGGTGCCTTTCGGCGCATGAAGCGGCCGCGTGTGGTCTGCCGGTATTGTTGCCGGACCAAAAGTGGTCACGCGAGCGTTTCGGCCCGGATGCACATTACTTTTTGCCGTCCGACGGTCCGGCCAACGTCGATATGCTGCGGGAATTCTACGATGAATGTCCCGACCTTCCCGGCAGCAAAATGCGGCTTTATAGCTGGCATGAAACGGCCGAACAGTTACGGAAGGTTTACGAAACGGTCCTGAATTCCATGCGCGGCCTTTAACCCCTGGACCTCGTTACGAACGCCTCGTCAGCACTTCGCGATAGATTTCCAAATGCTGGCGCGCGATAACAACGGAATGAAATCGGGCGAGCGCCTCCTGTTTTCCCGCCGCCGCCAATCGCGCGGCCAACTCCTTATCGATGAGCAATTGTTCCACGGCGGACGCCATGTCCGAGGCATTAAAAGGATCAAAGAGCAGGCCAGTTCGATTGTCCTCGATAAGATCCGGAACACCGCCCACGCGGGCTGCCATCACAGGAACACTCGCGGCCATAGCTTCGATGACAACCATCGGGCAATTATCTTCCAGCGAGGGCAAAGCCAGAAAGGAAGCGCGCGCGAGATGCTTCTTCAGATCTTCGCGGCTGGCCCATCCGCCGAACTGGCACCATGATCGGGCAGCAATCAGTTCCATGAATTCTTTCCCATACGCGTCGTTGGCAGGACTGCTGAGAAAAAGAACCTGGAAACGAAGCCGTTGCGCGAGGGAATCAAGCGCGCGAATGAAGGCGTTCTGGTTTTTGCGAACACAAACCTGGCCCACGCAAAGCACGAGCGGCGGATTCAACGTCGCCGGCTTGATGGCGAAGAACGAGGCGTCCGCGGCATTCGGCACCACCCAGGTCGCCCGCGCCAAAGATCGAACCGCGTCCTGCGTGTACCGGGTAATGCAAACAACGCCGGATGAGCGCGGAATGGTATGCGACTCCAACCGCGCCTGGAGCCATTCGAAGCTAAACGGTCTGGCCCGGTTCACGCGCGCGATCAAGCGCATGTTGCCATGAATCGTGAGGACATTGGTAAATCTTGAATGCACCGCGCTGATCGAACAGTCCCGCTCCGTCCCCTGGCCGTGAACAATGTCGGGCTGAACGATCTGCAACTTCCGTCGCACGGCACGAATGCAGCCCTGATAGCCGGTGCGCAGCCAGCCCAATTTCGGCACCAACAGACCGTGAAACCAAATGTTTGGCGCCAGTTTTTCCGGGGCCGGCATCGGCTTCTGCCAGCACGCCACCACGTGGACTTCGAGTTCTGGAAGCAAAGCGAAACCATCGAGCAGCGCGCTCGGAGCTGTGCCGAAATAAGGATTGGGCAGATCGTATTCGCGTCGGATTTCCCGAGCATCATTGGTCAGAAGTGCAATTTTCATCCCGCGCCAGTTAGCCGCCTTACGTGCCCACTTTGATGTAAAGGTGCCGCAGAATACGGTAGAGCCACGGCGCGCGATTTTTCAGCAGCACGGCAATTTGATCGGCGCCAAGGAAATAACTCGCGAAGGCTTTGAACCGGCACATCGAAATGCCGAAACCCATCTTGGCTGCGATCCGTCGCTGCACAAAAACCACGTCGCCCCATTCTGTGGGACCGCCGCCAAAGTTAGAGCCACACGGCACGAAGCCGTGGCCAGCCATGAGCCGGTCCAGATCTCGCAGCGGTTTCTGCCCTTCCCAGCGCGGTTCATTCGTGGTTTCCACACTGATGGCTACGATCCGATCCCGAATGGCGCCGATGCCTTCCAACACGGCGTACTCGGCGCCTTCTACGTCAATCCAGAGGCCGATCCGTTCGACGCTCGGATTTTTGGACGAGATGAACTCATCGATTCGAACCGTCTCCACGTCGACCGTCTTCTTGATTTTTTGTCCTTCGGCTACTAGCAGCGAACTCGTCCCCCGATTGGCTTCGCTGTCCGCGTAATCAACGTCGGTAATGTGAAATCCCGCCGTGCCGCGCTGGTTTGAAATGGCGTAAGGGAACAGCTCGATACGATTGTCTTTCAGATTCGGATTGGCCTGCATCATTTCAAAGTTGATGGGATTTGCCTCGAAGGCGATCACCGCCGCGTTCGGGAGAAGATGCCGGAACAGCAACGATTGATCGCCGTCGCGCGATCCGATGTCGCACACGCAATCCGATCTTTGCGCTTTGAGAATCGAGATGAAGAGGGATTTGGTGTTGGTCTTCATGGCCGCGGCATTCCCGCCCGTCCTGGAATTGGATGTTCCTGAAAACTTTCTTCACTGAATCGATCTTCAATCATGCTCGTGGGAGCTACGCTAAACGAGCGAGGCGATTCCGCCAAGGATGTGGTGGCCTTTCCGCGGCGTGGCGCCGAAGATTGCATTCGGGAGCCATTTCCATTAACCACGTTTACGTGCGGTTTACCTCCGCATCGGCGGATGAAAATTGCGCAGTGCCTGGAATATCCAATTCAGCAACACGGAGGAACGGAAGTTCTTGTCCGTGAGTTAATCGCTGGATTGGCCCCGCGTCATGAAATCGTTTTGGTTTCGGACGACGACAGCCACACGATTCGAAACTCCCCGATTGGTACCCACATCCAGGAACATCTTCGCTGGCAACCAGAACGTGCGACGCTCCAAACTTCGAAAAAGCTCGCGGAAGATTTGGCCCAACGGAACCTGAACCTGGCGCACTTCCATTTCGGCGGCACCTTCGGCTGGGGCAGTCGGAGCCCGAACTTTTCCCCGCCCATTCATTTGCGCCGCCAAGGCACGCCGTGTCTCGCCACGAATCACGGAGTGTTCGGAGTCCTCGAAGGTTATATCGGCGCGCAACGCTCGCTGGCCACCAAGCTGGCCTTGCTCCCTCTGGCCTGGTTCAGCCGGATGCAATTGATTCTCTCCTTGCAGGCGGAAGTGGCCGTTTCAATGGCCGACTATCGCGCGCTGTGCCGCCGCTACTGGCCCGCGCGCGGGCGGTTTCGCCAGGTTTACCACTCGCGCATCCATGAAAACGAACCTGTCATCGTGTTGCCGCGCAAAAAAATAATCCTCTGCGCCGGTACCATCGGCCCGCGCAAAGGCCAGCCTTACCTGGCGCACGCCTTTGCGCGGATTGTCCGGGAGTTTCCCGACTGGAATTTGGTCTTCATCGGTCGCAGCGGCGATGAATGCACGGCCACCGAATTGAATGCAATCATGCAACGGGCTGAGCTTCATTCACGCATCACCTGGATTCAGAATTGTTCGGATGCAGAACTGCGGCATTGGTTTCAATCCGTGGAAATCTTTGCCATGCCCTCGCTGCACGAAGGGCTGGGACTGACGTTGCAAGAGGCGCTTTACCACGGCTGCGCCTGCATCGCCTCGCGCATCGGAGGCATTCCTGATTTGATTCAACATGGCGACAACGGCATACTCGTCGAACGCGCGAACGTGGAAGAATTGGCGGATGGCCTGGGCCGCTTGATGCGCGACGGCGAACGACGCCATCAGTTGCAAGCCCGCGCGCGCGAATCCGTGCTGGGAAAAAATATGACGGCAGAACGAATGGTGGCCCGATACTCTCAACTCTACGCTGAGGTGCTTTCTTCGCATGGCAAGTGATTCCAATGGAAAACTCGGGCACTGGATTGTAAGAGCGGGCCGATGGCCTGTGGTCCAACGAATCAAGCCGCTCCTTCCGAGTTTTTTGCGCCGCAAAGCCTGGTACATGGCGGCGTCCTGTTCGCAATTCGAGGTGCTTGGCTCTCGCATGTTCATTCCCGCCGATGCTCGCCAAAGGGACTTGGTGCTGGATGAGTATGAACCCGCGGTGTCCGCACGAATGCGTTCTTTGCTGCGCGCGGGCATGACCGTTTGCGACGTCGGCGCCAACATCGGTGTGTTCTCGCTCTTCGCCGCGAAACTGGTGGGTCCGCAGGGACGGGTCATTGCTTTCGAACCCATTCCAGCCAACGTCGAAACCCTGCGCGCCAATATTCTTCTCAATCGCCTGAGCAACGTGACGTTACTCGAGAAGGCCGCGGCGGAAACAAGTGGTCGCATGGAAATTCATCTTTCATCGCTCTGCGGCTGTCACAGCCTGGTCTCAAAACCCGAGGCGTCGGCGGGAAAGGTGTTGTTTGTCGAAACCGTCAGGCTTGAAGAGCTTGCCGAGTGCGCGTCAATCGATCTGTTGAAGATCGATGCGGAGGGCGCGGAGATTGCGGTGCTCCGCAGTTTGGGCGCACGGCGACCGAGGCATTTGATTCTCGAATACAATGGCGCTCGCGCGAAAGCGGCCGGTTTTTCCGGTCACGAATTTATCGCGATACTCCGCGGTCTGGGGTACGCAGAAATCGAGAACCTCGATGATCCCGCGCAAGGATTGGCTGCAATCACAGGGACGGACTCTGTCTCGACCAATCTTTACGCTTCCTTCACCGGCAGAGCAGAGCAATGACTGAAACCGTTCCACCGTCCCCCCTGCATTCGCCCAATTTTGTCGCCGCGCTCCCGGCACGCGGAGCGACCGATGATTACGTGCGAGTTCTCTTTCGGTCCGGGCGACTGCGGATGGGGGGCTACGGCACCAGGCGGGGACCACATAGCATTTCCCCCGAACTGGTCAAACTGCTGCCTGCCTTCGGCGGACTGGCCTACATCGCCGCCAAATTGTTTCCGGGCCAACGATCTGAATCGTTTCGATATCGCATGCATCCGTGGCTTGATCAGTGGGTGCAGAAGCAAATGAAAGCAGGCGAGCACGTGATCTCGAGCTACGGCTACGCGAATGCGTGTTTTCGATTTGCGCGTTCCACAGGCGGAAAAACTTTCCTGGATGCGGGCAATTCTCATCCGCAGACTTTCTGGGAAATCCTTTCGGAAGAACATCAGCGCTGGAACTGTAACTTGCCGCCAATCTCTTTTTTCCAGTACCAACGCGCCCTCGCCATGATAGAGGATTTGGATTACGTGCTCGCGCCGAGCCAGTTCGTAGCCTCCTCTTTTTTGCAGCGAGGTTTTCCCGCCGATCGGATTTTCCCAACCTTTTACCCCGTCGATCTTCGGTGCTTCCGTCCCGCGACTGAGCCGCGCCCTGCGAGTCGGCCGCTGACAATTATTTCCACCGGCGCCGTTTCCCTCCGCAAAGGTGCGCCTTATATGCTGGAGGCCTTTCGCATGGTCCATTGGCGGCATCCCTCCGCGCGTTTTTTTCTAACCGACAGCGTCCACGACAGCATGCGCCCCATCATGAAGACTTTTTCCGATTTGCCGATCGATTGGTCTCCTCCGCTGCCACATGCGCAACTAGCCGAGCGCCTGCGCAGCGCGGATATTTTCGTTCTCCCATCGTTGGAAGAGGGATTGATGCGCACCGCTCTGGAGGCGATGTCGTGTGGATTGCCCGTCGTGCTGACCCCGCACACGGGGGCCAACGATTTCGTTTCTTCCGAGGAAATGGGGCAGGTGGTTCCCATTCGTGACGCGCCGGCAGTCGCCGAGGCAATTCTAAAGCTGGCCGACAACGTCATGGTTCGGAACGCGCCACCGCAGCGCCATTTCAATCCCGAAGTTTTATCCTTTGAGCGGTTCGAGGAGAATTTCCTGCAATGCCTGCAACGCATCGGAATCTAGGTTGCCACGTGCTCTCCTTTCAGCGAACTCTTCGCAAGCCATGTTGAACCCGATCACATTTGTGACCACGCCGGAATACCTTTTCCATCCCCGGCAGGCGTTCCAGAGGTTCCGCCGGCTGTGGCACCGGCCGCAGGCGCGAGAGCTAATTCGGCTTCCGTGGGGCGCCGTCGTCATGGCCCACACGGGTGAGATGATTGGGCGAGGACTTTATTACTACGGCGTTTTCGACAAAGTCGTTCCCGAAGCGATCGCGCGGTTGCTGGATCGTGAAGAGACGGCCATCGAAGTGGGCGCGAACATTGGGCAGAACTGTTCGCTCATGGCCCGCCGCGTCGGACCTGGAGGGGCGGTGTTGGCTTTTGAGCCGCATCCCGAGATCGTTGCTGAGTTACGCCAGAATGCGGCTCGTTGGGATCGTGCGAAGTTCGCACCGATTCAAATCGAACAGATCGCCTTGGGCAGTGCAAACGGTGAAGCTCTGCTAGATTGCGGCGAGGAGTTTGAAACCAATCGTGGCTCGGCCTCCTTGCGAACAGCCGTGACCCAAGGGGGTCGGCGTTTTCAGGTCAAAGTCGCCCGGTTGGACGAATACATAAACAATCTCTCTCAGGTAGCCGTTTGCAAAATCGATGTTGAAGGCCATGAGCTTGAAGTTTTGCGCGGCGCGAAGCAGGCTCTTCGACGCGGGGCCATTCGCGATATTATCTTCGAGGATTTTGCACCACAGCCCAGCCCGGTGACGGAGTTTTTGCAGCAGCACGGGTACGAGGTTTTCAAACTGGGTTCTGGACGACTCAAACCTTTCCTGCTCGCACCGAGCGCACCGCAACAATCGGGGCAACAGGAGACGCACAATTTTCTCGCGACACTGGATCCCGTCCGGGCCCGCGCACGGTATAGACCCATGGGCTGGCGCTGCTTGATGTATCTCTGACCCTTGACCCTGCCTTGGCCGTTTCCTAGCTTGGCATTGTGAATCCAACGTCCTTTTATGATCAGTATTGGCAGAACGGACTCCATCGCAATCCGGAGTGGCCGGAATACTTGATGAAGACTCTGGAACCGCTCAGAGGTCTCGAACGAGTGCTGGATTACGGCTGCGGAATGGGCGATGCCTACCAATCTCGGCTCGCCGCGTCTGTGAAGGAGTATGTGGGCGCGGATGTTTCGGGAATTGCCCTGTCCCGCACTCGCGAACGTGGATTTCCAGCTCTCCAAATTGATCCCCAAACGAGCCGAACGGAAGCACCTGATGCAACCTTTGATGGAGCGCTGAGCGTGGAAGTAATGGAACATCTTTTCGATCCGCTCGCGGCGGCACGAGAATTGTACCGAGTGTTGAAACCGGGAGGAACGGTGATGGTGACCGTTCCCAATTTTGGTTATCACGAATGTCGCTTGCTGGCACTGCTTCGCGCACAGGTGCCTTCGGAGCCGGAGGACCCCAAAAAGAACCGCTACAACGGCGTGCATATCCGATATTTCAGCAAGCTCATGCTCACGCGGTTATTGCGTGATGCTGGGTTCACCGACATTCGCGTTTACAGTTTCGATCAAGCCACGATCTGGGATGTCTTTCGTGCCGGCGGTCCATTTGCCCATGTGAGCGATTTTGCGCGCCGAAATCTTCCCGCGTTCCTGCATTTGCGTTTCTTGCAAGACGTTTGGCCGGGGATGTTTGCCAAACGGCTGCGGACTGTAGCGAGGAAGCCGGCCTGAGGTGGCGCGCTCCTTCAGAGGAGTTGCGATTCGAGGGTCCTGCGACAGACGCACAACGCGAATGAAACAGTTTGCGGTTGAGTCAGGGAATCGAGCCGTCCGCTGTGGATCTCCACACCTTCAATCACCTTGGATTTCCCACTAGCATTCCGGCCAGGCGGCGCGACCAGCGAGGCAGACGCAAGATGAATTCCGCCAATAGATCGCAAGGCACGCAATAGCGCAGTGCGATGGGCGGGCCGAGGATGGCCAGCGGCGCCACGCACCCGGCCAGGCGTAGCCAGGAGGACTCGCGCGTGAAGTAGCCCAGGACAATCCCGATAGGAAGCATGATCGCGAGAAACCGAGCAAGGGGTAGAAGCCATTCCACAGCGACGGTGCGCGGCGGCTTCTCCACCAACTCGGAGAGGCGGTATGTTCCATAGGACCAGGTCAGCGAGAGGGTGCATCCTATCGAACAGAGCAACATGCCGGTGATGCCGAAGCGGGGAATAATGACGCTGGAGAAAAGCACGAACGCGGCCCCCTCGATCAGGTAAACAATTTTCAGCGCCTGGACTCGTTTGAGGTAAAGAATCAGAGAGGTGTGGCAACACGTTTCGGCCAGCAACAGCAACCACACGGCGAGGAGCCAGTTATTGATGGGCGCCCAATGGAATGGCTTCCTGGTCCACACCTCGATAAACGCATTGTTTCCGAAGCCGATTAACAGTCCAAGATAGCCGCTCAACAAAACCGACAATTCCAACACCGAACGGTAGCGTTTCCACAAACGATCCATTTCACCGCGCACGAACATCTCGGAGAAGGCCGGCGTCGCCGCACCCACAATCTTCCATACGATTTGCAGGCATAACGTGAAGGGTTTTGTCATGACGCCCCAGACGAGAGCCGCTTCCAGCGCGACTTCCGGTTTCAGGAACCTGGTCAAAAGAATGATCTGACTGCCGCTGATCAACGTCGTCCCGAGAATGATGAGAAAAAACTCGGAGCCAAATCCAATGAGCCGTTTGAGATGCCCGCGCGACACGGATCCCCAGGCGTCGCGCGGCGGCAACAGCTTGAGCCAAACGCACGCCGCCAGCAGGGTCAGGAGCATGAGCAACGAGGAAACGCCTTGGGCAATGACGAAACTGTAGAGCCTCAGTCCGGCTTGCAAGCACCCCAGCAGCAGCGCCAGGTTCAGGACAAACGCGCCGACCTGGATGCAATTGGAAATGTCGATGCGCTGATGCGCGTTCAGGATTTGGTTCCCGATACGGAGAGCAAAGTTCATCGACAGAAAAATGACCTGCCAAATCCAAAGCATTTGAAAGTCCCCAACCAGCGCGGGGGGGAGGTTGTCCATGACTCGCGGAAGAAGACTGGTTGCTCCCAGTCCCAACGCGAGGATCAAACCCGCTTGAATCAGTTGGGTGAAACACATCGACTGGATCAGGCTGCCGTAATCGCCCTTGTCCGGAGCGTCTTTGTGGTCCACCAGAAGGCGAATGCCTGAGCCGCTGGTTCCCAGATCGATCATTGCTAGATAGCTGGCCACTTGACTGACCAAAAGCCAGACGGTGTATTCGCCCTCCCCGAGGAAGTGCAGCGCGAAGGGAAGAGAGAGTAGCGTCCAAACCGTGTTGCCGAGCAGCAGCAGGTAGCCGGAACCAAGTCCTCGCAGGAAATTCTTTGCGCGCGCCATTCTAACTTAGCGGGACGTTATGAGATTTGGGCCGCAGGCGAAGCATCGAGTGCTTCCACCTCGTCCAGGATTCGGCGGGCCGAAACCGTATCCAGTATTCGGCTGCGCCAATCCGCGCTGATGGCTACAGGATCGCGATCGTCGTGTGCCCAGGCTTGGGCTTCCGCCAGGAGGGCGTCAGAAAAATCGGCGGCTGTCCGGCGTGGCGCCAATGTCCCGGAGGCGCGTCCGGCAAACCATTGCATGGATGGGATGATGCCGGCGCCCACGACGGAGCAGCCGCAACACAACGCTTCTGCCGCTGCCAAGTGAAGGCTCTCGGAACGCGATGGCACGAATATGATCTGCGATTCCTGATAGAAACGAATCAGCGTTTGCCGGTCCACGAAGTCCGGGATCACGATTCTCTCCGCGCCATGACGCACGCGAGTTCGGATCAATTCGCGCAACAAGTCGCCGCCGATGCCGATGAGCACAACACGATACGTGGGT
>DATHKK010000052.1:0-5191 GCA_035489355.1 Candidatus Limnocylindria bacterium | reverse complement strand
GTGCGCAGGCCGGAGTTGATGGCCTTGGTCGCGGCGCTTTCGATGGCGACCGCCGCGTCGGTCCGCTTGAAGCTGTAGCGCAGCATGAGCGCCGTGGAGAGAATCTGCGCGATGGGATTCGCCAGATTTTTCCCCGCGATGTCAGGCGCAGTACCGCCGGCTGGTTCATAAAAACCAAACGTCTGCTCGCCACTCGTCGCGCCCAGACTCGCGCTCGGCAGCATGCCGAGCGAACCCGCAAGCGCCGCCGCTTCATCGCTGAGGATGTCGCCGAACATGTTCTCGCACAGCATCACATCGAACTGCGTCGGCTTGAGCATCAGTTGCATCGCGGCGTTATCCACGAACATGTGTTCGAGCGCCACGTCGGGATACTGTTTGCTCACTTGCGTCACGACATCGCGCCAGAGCACGCCGTTTTCGAGGACGTTCGCCTTGTCGATGCTCGTGACTTTCTTGCGGCGCAATTGCGCGGCGCGAAAAGAAACGTGCGCGATGCGTTCAATCTCCGACGTGGTGTAAACCATCGTGTCGGTCGCGCGCCGCTGACCATTGCCTAGATCCTCAGTCTTCTTCGGCTGGCCGAAATACATGCCGCCCGTCAATTCGCGAACAACCAGAATGTCGATGCCGCTGCCCTGGCGATCCGCGTTCAACGGGCAGGAATGCGCCAGCGCCTTCTGCAATTGCACCGGGCGAAGGTTGGCGAACAATCCAAACTCCTTGCGCATGCGCAGCAACGCCGCACGCTCAGGACGTTCTTCTTTCGGGATCGTCGGATCGCGATCCGGCAAACCCACTGAGCCAAAGAGAATGGCGTCGGATTGCTTGCACAAGGCGAGCGTCGCGTCCGGCAAGGCTTTTCCAGCGGCATCGATTCCCGCCCAGCCCACGGGTGCTTCGGTGATTTGAAAGCTCAGCGAAAATTTCTTTTCCACCGCGCGCAGCACCTTGATCGCTTCGCGCATCACTTCGGGTCCGATACCGTCGCCGGCCAGCGCGGCGATTCTGTAAGTCGTCATAGAGCACGGGAGACTAGGAGCGCGCTGGCAGCGAGTGAAGAAAGTTTTTCCCTACGCCACTTGCAACTCCGCCGCGATGAATGGCTCGAACTCACGGCGCAAGTGAGGAGGAATGCGCGCCTTGAAACGCGCGGCTTTGCCTTTGTAATCGCGCTCGACGACCTGTGCGACCTCGTGCAATCGCGCCATGACGTGCGGCATGTCGTGGGGAATTCTTAGTTCCACAAAATCGCGAATGGGCCGGAGCGCCGAACCAATTTCACCGAGCAGTTCCGAAATGCCTTCGCCCGTCTTCGCCGAAACCGCGACCGCCATGGGAAACCGCTCGCGATAGCGCGCGAACTCCCCATTCATCTGGAAGCAATCGATCTTGTTGAAGACCATCAACGTCGGCTTGGTCAGCGCGCCTAGCTCGTCAAGCACTCCGTTCACCGCCACGATTTGCTCCTCCGCTTTCGGATGACTGATGTCCACGACGTGCAACAGCAAGTCCGCGGCGACGACTTCCTCCAGCGTGGCTTTGAAGGCATCCACGAGATCGTGCGGCAGCTTGCGAATGAAACCCACCGTGTCGCTGAGCAGAACATTTTGGTTCGTCGGCAGCCGCAGCCGCCGCGTCGTGGGATCGAGCGTGGCGAACAGGATGTCTTCCGCCAGCACCGACGCGCCGGTCAGTTTGTTCAACAGCGTGGACTTACCCGCGTTCGTGTAGCCGACAATGGATGCGAGCGGCCACTCGTTGCGCTTGCGACCAGCACGTTGCGTGGCGCGCTGCTTGCGCACTGTGTCAAGTTCCACGCGAATGCGGTCAATGCGCTCCGACACTTTGCGCCGATCCGCTTCGAGCTGTGATTCACCTTCACCACCACGCATGCCGATGCCGCCGGATTGACGCGACAAGTGGCCCCAGTAACGCGTGAGCCGTGGCAAGAGATGCTCCAGTTGCGCGAACTCCACCTGGAGTTTGCCTTCCCGAGTGCGCGCGCGGCGCGCGAAGATGTCGAGAATGAGCGCCGTTCGATCCAGCACTTTGCACTCGAAAATCTTTTCCAAATTGCGGGCCTGGGCGCCGGTCAATTCGTCGTCGAAGATGACCGTGTCCACGCCGTCCGCTTTGCACTGGGCCGCAAACTCCTGCGCCTTGCCGCTGCCGATGAACGTGCCCGCGTTCAGCTTATCCACTTTTTGTACGCCGCTTCCGGCGACCACACCGCCGGCTGTCTGCGCGAGTTCGGAGAGTTCTTCGAGGGAGTCCCGAACTTCCCACGTCGAGCGGTCTTTGAGTTCCACGCCAATCAGGAAAACCCGCTCCGTCCTGCGATTGGCTGTTTCGATGAGTGCTTTCAATTCGTGTCAATGGAGGAACAAGTTCCAACGAGTCCCCATTTCAATGCTGCGGCGCAGAAGGTAGCACGGATAACGGGGTGGGAAAGTTCCTTGTTTAGCCAATCCGCTCCCCGATCGTGATCTAGCGGATTGTCGCTGAAAAGTTCCGACAAGAAGTGAAGAACATGTGAACGCAAAGACAACAAGGAAGATTTGCCGAGCGCGTAGAAGCCACAGACGATGGGCGCTATGGAAAGCAAAAATGCAGGCCCTGGCGGGAGCGTAGCGAGATTGAACTTTTCAAAATTCCCAATTCATCCGATATTCTGGCGTGGCCGAAGATCTTCTCACGCAGTCAGAAATGGCTTATTCCATCGAAAAGCCAGACTGGGTGGCATTGAAAATTCTAACGGAGGAAATCCAGGACGAACTCTCTCAGAATCGTCACAACCTCCTTTATTCGCTCTCAAATTGGTTCATGGCAGTAACAATTTTCAAACGGTTCGAGGAGCGTCAAATGGTTTGCGCTCAACCAACAGTCCGAGACAAGGACTACCATCGAGTCACGCTAACAGGAATCCTCGCCAGTGGGGAAAAGCTACTTCACGAACTGGTGAAGCACCATGAAATCGACACCAAAAATGTCGGCATCGAATTGGCGGATGTGCAGGCGAGCGTTGAGGAACTCAGGCTTTGCTATGCCGAATGGTTCAACGATCTCAAGACAGAACGAAAGGCGGAAATCCTGAAGGGAGTCTTTGGTGCCGAGGAACGATCAACTTGAACGCATTCTGGAGGCTAGGTATGAGCTTGACTACGCACCGCGCGAATTTAAGGCAAAGCGATTGTCTGCTTTGATGGCGTTAATCGATCAGGCGATTTCTGGGACCGTATATTCTCGGCACGAACTGCTTGAAAGTGTTCACGACCGATACATTGATTACAAACGGAAAAGGCGCGCTAAGGAGAAAGTCGTCATATCCCAAAGGTTGCAGTCTTAACTTTGTACGCGGCCATAATCCGCTCCCCCGCCGCTCTAGCATCTTCATTGGCATCCGCCGAAATCCAAGACACGGAAAGCTGGTGCCGAAACCAGGTCATCTGTCTTTTGGCGAACTGGCGCGTTTTGGATTTCACAAGTTCGATCGTTTCGGCGAGTGAGCGTTCGCCGCGCAGTTGCTCCACCACCTGGCGATAGCCGATGGCTTGCATCGCGGTCTGATTCCTCTCCAGCCCGTGCTTCAGCAGTGCGCGGGTTTCTTCGACGAGTCCGCGCGCGAACATTTCGTCCACGCGGGTGTTGATGCGGCTGTAAAGATCGTCCGAGGAGCGCTGCAGGCCAAGGAGGGTCGAGGGTTGACGGTTGATGGTTGAGAGTCGCGGCCAATCGGCGCGCTGTTCGGAGAAGGGCTGGCCGGTCAGACGAATCACTTCAAGTGCGCGCACCACACGGCGCGGGTTTTGTCGGTCGATGCGCTCGTAAGTCACGGGATCGCCTTGCTGGAGTTCGGCCAGCAGTTCGTCGAGCGGCATGGCTTCGAGTTCGGCGCGGAGTTTCGCGTCTGAGGGCGGCGCGTCGCCCAGACCTTGCAGGTAGGCCTTGAAGTAAAGACCTGTGCCGCCGCAGAAAATCGGAACGTGCCCGCGCGCGCGAACGTCCGCTTCAACACGGCGCGCCAGTTCGACAAACTTCGCAGCATCGAACGCTTCGGTTAGTTCCACGACGCCGATGAGATGATGCTGCACCCGCGCGCGTTCGGCGGCGGAAGGCTTCGCCGTGCCAATGTCCAGGCCGCGATAGACCTGCATCGAATCGACGGTGATTATTTCGCCGCTCAGCTTTTCCGCGAGCGCGAGGGCGACGGCGGACTTGCCGGAAGCAGTGGGGCCAACGAGAAAGATGGAACGCGGCGTTGTCATCAGACAGAACATTGGCAGTGCCTGGCCGCAGCCGGCAGAAGCTCCAAGCTCCAAACCCAGCGTGAGGGTTTTGGGTGTTTGCAATTTGGAGCTTCTCTGGAGCTTCGAGCTTGGTGCTTGGTGCTTATTTTGGAGTCGAGATTTGGGCCTTGGATCTTTGCGCGAGCACCACCGCCAGCGCCAAGCCCGCCGCGAAGATTCCCACGCTCACCAGTTGCGCAGGCGTGAAAAATCCGCCGTGGATGTGACCCGGCGTGTAGTCGCCGCGAAAGTATTCCACGAGCGAACGGGTGAAGGCGTAGCAGACGAGATACGTGGCGAAGACCTGGCCGTCAAATTTTTTGCGGCGATAAAGCCATGCGAGAAAAAGGTAGAGAGCGAGGTTGAGCAGTGAATCATAAATCTGCGTTGGATGCACGCCCACCGCTTCGCCCCCATCCGGGTGTGTGTCGTGACCGATGGGATAACGTATCGCCCACGGCAACGCGCAGGCGCGGCCGTAGCAACAGCCATTCATCAGGCAACCAAGCCGGCCAAAAACGTAGCCCAGCGCGATGCTAGGCGCGAAGGCGTCAGCGAGTTTCCACAAGGGCACTTTGCGGAAGGTGCAATACAACATCACGGCGAGCGACGCGCCGATGAGTCCGCCATAAAAAACCAACCCGCCGTGTTGCACCATGAAGACTTCCCACCACGGTTCGGTGGCAAACTTTTCCTTCCAATACGTCGTCACATAGAGAAGGCGCGCGCCGAGGATGGTGCCGAGGATCATCCACGGGCCAGCATCGCCGACTTGCTCGGCCTTCAAGCCATACCGTGGCGCGCGGCGGCTCGCCGTCCACAAGCCGGCGAGAAAGCCGGTGGCCACGAGAACGCCGTACCAGTGAAGGGGCCATGTCCCCAGCTTGAAGGCAATTGGATGC
>DATHKK010000051.1:0-2525 GCA_035489355.1 Candidatus Limnocylindria bacterium | reverse complement strand
TTTGCGCGTCGATGAAGTCGGCCATTTTCGTGTTCGCGAAGCCGGAGAGTTTTGCGTTTTCATCGTCGGGTTTGGTCGGCGCGATGGGGCCGAGCTTTTGCGCGAGGGCGTCGGCGATTTCCGCGGCGTATTTCGGCACCACGATGGCGGAGGCGTTGATGCAACTGCGGCCGCCGTTGTCGCTGATGCTCGCGGCCATCACGTCGATGTAGTCGCGCCAGTTCTCGATGCAGTCTTCGCCGACGAGAATTTTGCTCCAGCCCGGGCCGTGCAATTGGATGCTCGGGTTGTTCGCGTACTGCGCCATCGTGTTTTTGTCGCCGAAGATGAGCGCGCGTCCGCAGGTGCGCAGAATCTCGCCCGCGCCCTCGTGGTCGGTCGGGTAAAACCCGAACGCCTCCGCCGGGCAGCCCGCCGCGATGAACGCCTGGATGAGCCGATACGGCGTCCAGGGCTCTTCCTTGCCGGGCTTGATGATGACGGGCGTCTTAAGCGCGATGGCCGGGAGCCAGAGGGAATTTACCGCCGGCGAATTGCTCGGCATGACGAGTCCGAGCGCCTGCGTGGTGGGGAAGAAGCTCAGCTTGGTGCCGAACTGTTCGCCGGTGCCTTTGTCGAGAATCGAAAGGTCGAGTCCACGCGACAGGCCGTTGAGAATCTCGGCGAGGTGCGTGAGGGCGTAGTGAATCTTCGCCATATTGCAGCGCACCATGACGTGCGGCAGTCCGCTCGTACTCGAGAGCGTCTCGACGTATTGCTGTGGCGTCTGCGTGTGGCCCTTGTCGCCGAACGGTAGCGTGCCGTTCAGGAACAGTTCACCCGCCTGCGCGCTCATGGCGATGAGCTGCTTGACGGTGAATTTCTTCAACGCCGCCCGTGACGAGGCGATCTTGGCGAGGTCGCGTTTGACGATGCCGCCGTTGACCGTGGAGACGAGCGCCTTGACCTCGCCGGTGCGGTGGTCCTTGACTTCGATTTTCTCCAATGATTCGTAAGTGCGGCCGAGCCGCAGGACGGGGAGATGGGGGATGTTGCTCATGGTGTTTTGCAAAAGTGTGTTCGTTTAGGCGCGCGCGAAACCCAGCACGATCGGCTGGGCGCGTTTAAAACTGTCGCGCAGTTCGACGAGTTCGATGGGATTCATCTGCGTGAAGGCTTCGCTCAGTTGCGCCTTCGTGATCCGGTCGTGCTCGATCATGAACTTCGCATCGGCCATGTCCTGCGGATCGTTTCCGCGCATCATCTTGGTGAGAACCAAATCGATGGTCGCGGGACGAAAGGGCTGCAACCAGCGCAGTGCCGGACGGGACACGGCAACCACGTTCTCCTGCCAGCTTCGGCGCAGAAAAATTTCCCGCTCGTTGAACAAGTGCGTCATGTACAAACCCTGCTCGGCCAGTTCGGCATTGGCTGCTTCCATCGTATCCCAAAACTGAAGGTCGGCCGTGAGTTCTTCGGATTGAGCGACACTGATGATGGCGTCCACGTCCTGCGTCTTCGACGCTTCAGGCGGGGCGGAGTCAAAACCCAGCCACAACGCGGCCCGCCCATACAGGACCAGACGGATCGCATGGTTGAGATGGCGATCCACCGTTTGCAGGATGAGCGTGGGATTATCCATGAGCGAGCGCGAGCGTCGCACGCGGGCGAATCCACACGGTCACGCGTTGCGTGCCTGCGCGAGTCATCCCTGTCATGGAAACGAACCGGGTCGGATGCGGCATGATGCCGTCTTTCATTTCTGGCATGTCCGGCAACAGCGCCAGCAAGTGCGGCCAAAAGGAATTTTCCGGCTCGAACCCTATCGCTGCGCGCGCGATGTATCGAACTTGTTGCTCACATCGTTCGGCTACGGTCAGCCAGGCCAATGATTCAGGATCATTTCCTATGGCCCCCAGCATCGCGGCTCCTACTCGGATGGTGTGTGGCGAGTAAAGCTGACAAGGCGAGAGGAGCGCCATCGCGAGTTCTTCGTTGCTAAACTGTTCTTCCGAAACATCCGGGGCCGGCACCATCTCTGCGTGCTTGTAGTGCCAGCAACCCCGCGCGACCGCGAGGCTTTCCAAAGCCTCGGGCGTCTCCATGCCCAGCCGTCGGGCCTTGATCAGCAAACCCGAGAGGTGCGAGGTGGTGCCTAGCTTTTTTGCTAATGTTTCAGTGCTCATATTTCAAATTTGCCCAGGCCGTGACGTAAATGACTAGGTTCCTCTTGTCGAGGCTATCGTATGAACGACCGCGACGCAGGACAGGAATGTGGGGGGAGGGGTGGCAGTGCTTGGTCGGCCAGCGACTTTTGGGCAGTGACGGCAGCAGACATAAAATCTTTCGTTGTTTTTGACGCAGCGCGGAATCTATACGCGTGCGTATGATTGGCAATCAGGAATTTCGCACCACTGGAGGCCAGGGTTTTTTGCCCGCCTTGTCCCTTCCTGCCCTTGGGCGGGGAATTCTAAGCTGAAGGCATTCATGGATGATTGGCAACTGATCCAAAGCTACGCGAGCGAACAGTCCGAGACAGCATTCCG
>DATHKK010000050.1:0-3409 GCA_035489355.1 Candidatus Limnocylindria bacterium | reverse complement strand
GTATCCGCTGGCGACTTGCGTCAATTGCGGAAGGGAATCGCCGGTCAAAACCACAAGCACATCCGTCGGCGAGAGCGGCCTGCCGAGTCCGGTCGGCGGCGGCACAAACAGGTTCGCGGAAATGCGGTACACGCCCGTCGTCGTCGCCACCCAGGAATACCAGACGTATCCAAGCTGTGGAGTTAACACAGGGAAAGCGGCCTTTGGCACACTGAAAGTCGGCGAAGGAGGCAAGGCTGGACCGGGCGGCGGAGCCGGCGGCGGTGGTCTTGGAAACACGTAGCTCGGTTCACCGGGAACGAAGGTTGCCCCGCGACTAGTGCCGGTGATTGATACCTCCGCGCCCGCGACCACCGTGCTGTTCTCGAAGTGATCGTTGGGTGGAGGCGTTTCCGCGCTGACGGTCAACGTGAAGTTCGACGACAGAGCGCTGTAGCCGTTGGCACTGATCCAGTAGCTGCCGCCGTTGGTCGCGTAAAAAGCTGCGCCACGTTTTAATCCCGTGATCGATTGGCCAATGGAAGTGAGGCTGTTGCTCCCGTGAAAAACCGATGCATAAACGGTGTCCAATTCGCTGTCGACGCTCGCCATAAACAATCCATCACCCGGGGCCTCCCAACGATACCAGACATTGCCCTGGCCGCGAAAGGAGATCGGACCGCCACTGTCCAGCGTCGAATACAGAAGGGTCCCCTCAATGGTGGAATTCGTGCCGGCGAACGCGATGGCGTCTGCAATATCGTCGTTCGGCGGAGGACTTACCTGCCGGATTCTGAGCGTGAAGCGCGCGTCTCCTTCAAACCCGCTGTTCACGCGAATTCGGTATTGCTGGCCGCGGTCGACGCGCAGGACAACTTGCGATGCGGCATCGGTGCGCTGGACAAGATGACTGAAGTCCTGCCCGGCAAACACGGTCACCTCCACCGCATCCGCTGGAGTCAGGCTGAAACGGAACATGCCATTTGCCGGTGCGTTCCATTTGAACCAAACCGTATTGCGAGACATGAAAAGTTCTTCTGGCTCGATGGTGGCTCCGATGGTCGTACCGTGCGTCGTAATCCGTTCGCCGGACAGATTCCTCGATTTAGCGAAGGCATCGTTGCGCGGTGCTGCGGAAAGACTGGCCGCGCCTGATAAATGACAGCACATCGCGAGGACGAAAAGGGTGAGAAAAGGGCGGCGCATTTGATGCCAACATCATACGCGGCACCAAAGACGAAACAATTCAAAAATGACTCAGGGACGCGCTGCACGGGCCAATTGGCGGGCTGAATTCGGCCTCTCGCGTGTTGCGCCACGGAACAAATCGATCAGCGTGCGAATCACGTAGAGACGGAAGGAAATCCAAAGCACTTCGCCGCACATTTTGATGCGCTGCCACATGCCTAGCCAGAAGCCGCGCTTTTTTTCTTTGATCACTTGCGAGAGGCCGGGCATGACTCCAAAGGCCATCTTTTGCCCTGACTTCTTCGTGTAATAATTCAGCGCGATCTCGATCTGAAAGCCTTTGCGATACATGCGCGGGACCATGCGCCAGAGATCTTTGGTTAAGGCCCGCTCCCCGCCCAGCACGGGAATGAAATAGAGCAGCTTGTTCATCCAGTAAGTCCGCCGCGCGCGAATGGCGACAAACATCCCGCACCGCTTCGTGAGCACCGGCGTGACGGTCAGCGTGATGATCTCGTGCGTCAGTCCGAGAATATCCGCATCGAGGAACAGAATCGTATTGTTGCGCGCGGCCCGCACGCCCGTGCTCATGGCGCCGGCTTTTCCCTGGTTGACTTCCAGCGTAATGACTTTGGCCAAAGTCGTCCGCGCTCGTTCCGAAGTGGCGTCCGCCGAACCGTCGTCCACGACGATGATTTCATCGACCAGCGGATGACCTTCCACCGCGCGGATAACTTCCACGATCGTGTCCTCTTCGTTGTAAGCGGCGATGATGGCGGAAACTTTTGCGGCGCGGTCGGGAACGGCCTCCTGCTGCGTCTGCACGAGCGAGATTGCCCTCAACTCGAACCGATTGGCATCAGCGCCGACCTCACGCACTAGGATCTCGGTAATTGTCTGTTCCACTTCGACTCGCATGCTGTCTCCTTGTGGCTGAACGATAGCATGTTTTGTGCGCTGCGGCACACTCCTGCCTTTGGTATCAACTCAGACGGCCACGCTTCCACCCATCATCGGGCGAACTGCCCGCGCATCGGGCCTAACGCAGCCCGGCGCTGCGCTGTTGCGGCCCGCTGTTCAATGGAACGACAAACGTCCCGAGATCCAAAACGGGCGCGGCGGGGGCGTCGAGAAGAGCGGGGACCACAACGTTCGTCGTTAGCGTGCCAATGGTATTTTGAAATCCTGGCGCGTTGTTGCTCGCGTCCCTCAGTTGGACGCGCAAGTCATAAGTTCCCGCCACCACGTCATCGACGCGGAACGTTCCGTCTTCCTGCACTTGCAGAGTGTAGGAACGGATATTTTTTCGGGCCGCGATGGTTTCGGGCAAATTCTCCCACGCGCGATATTCGTCCAGGCCCTTGAACGGCGGCGGTTTCGGATAATAACTCAGCGTGTGATGTCCGCTCTGCCGCCAATCCATCGCGTGTGATGGATCGCTCACCGTCAGCTTTCCAACTACTATGCGGCCATTGCCGCCCATGGTTACAGTCGTCGTTTCTCCGGTTTTGACCGTGATGCTCTGGATGTGGCTGTAACCCCAGCCTCGGTTGCCTCGGTCGCCGATCGGAATCAGCCGCACCAAACGCCGTTCGCCGGGCGGAACGCTGGCCATGAAAAACCGGCCCCGCTCGTCGGTCGTAGTCTTGAAGTCTTCGAGGCTGAATTGAACGCCGCCGTCTCCACTCAACAACACCGACTGGTTCGTCCCAGGTTGTGGGCCAATTTTCAACAACCCCTCGATGGTCCCCCACGGTTGGAGCCTGAGCACGCTGCCACTGACGAAATTGCTAAAGCTCGTTTCGGCGTAACCCCTGGCGTGAGTCGCGACGATCTTGTCGGCGTTGGTATGGAAACGCAGCGTGAAAGCGCCATTCGTGTTCGCGACCACCGCTTTTGAATCATTGCCTCCGTAGTTCGCGATCTTGCCCACGCCCACATTGACCGATCGGCCCCGGACGAGCACTGCGAGTTGCGCTCCGGCGGCCGGATGTCCATCCGGCGTATGAACGATGCCTTTAGGCCCGGAGCCTTTTTTCAGTTCCACGTCGAAATGCGTTTCCCCGTTGGTGCCCAGCGAAACGATTGCCGGCAAATGATCCTCCGCTTCGATTTGCAGCGCGGTGATATTCTGCTGATCCAGTTTCAACGAGAACGCTCCGTTCGCTCCTTTGGTGACGTTGTAAGTCTGCCAGTAGATTTGATCTCCGCCGCTGTTTTGTCCGCGCGTCACGTCAAAACG
>DATHKK010000049.1:0-3412 GCA_035489355.1 Candidatus Limnocylindria bacterium | reverse complement strand
TGATAATCAGTTTCGTATCTTTGTCCATGCCGAGATACGTGTATTGATCGCCTCGTTCTTCGTCCTGTTGTGAGTTGCGCTGCTTGCAGCCCACAAAGGCCCAAAGCTCGTCCACTTGAACATGTTCACACTGAATCCATTGGAGCCGTTGATCCAATAACCGCGCGCACTTCACGCCGACGGTTTCAAGGATAGCCAAGACCGTATCGCGATGAAGGCCCGTCAACCGCTCGCAAGAACGAATGCCGACACCTTCACAGAGCAAATGAACCACCTTGCACGCCTTATCCAGCGGAGTGCGCAGATCGTCCAATGGGCGTTCTGGAATGTCCCCAAAGGTCTTGCCGCATTGTTTGCAGCGATACCGCTGGATGCGTTGAGAACCAGAGATGAACCAGCCCGCTTTCTTCGCGAGCGTTTGGCAGTTGTGGCAAGTCACGCATAGTGGCGCAATGGGTTAAACCCCAAGAAAACGTCACCGCCTCGTTGCTTGAAAAATCGGAAAATCCCCCTTACTATCCCCCTAGAGTTTGCGATGAGTATTTCACACCCTGGTTGCAAATAGGAAGTTGCAGCCGCTAAATCCAGCCCATGCCCGACACAATTGCGCTCATTGTCACTCTTCAAAAGCTAACTGCGGAACTCGTCGAGCGAGTCAAGGGGCGGGAGTTTTCCTCCAAGGTGAGTGACATTGAATTGCAGCAAGGTCAACTGAAGGTTGAAGCGGAGAACACGCAATTGAAGCAACTCATAGCGACGCTTCAGCAAGCAGCGGCGGAAGCAGATAAGAAGCGCGCGGATGCCGACGAGGTAAGATTTCATCGCGAAATGAAGTTCATCAAAGGAAAAAGCACCGGCGGAAAGTGGTTGGCATTTTGTCCAAAGTGCAACATGCCAATGAAGGACGGCAGATGGCCCAGCGGAGAACGCGTCGCGACATGCTCAGCATCGTGCGGATTCCAGCGCGTGTACATTCCGTCAATACTGGAAGAAGTTGCCAAAGAGTTGGACTGATTACGCATCAGACATCATCGCACGCACACCTTGCCCATTCATGCGTTGAGTTGATCGTGTGAAAACAGCGTAAACAATGGGTGATCAAGCTGCACAAAAATCGCCCACTCAAACCCGTAAAAAACAACAATCTGGTAGGACAGCACCCTAAACGCCATGACCCTAATGTTAGACGTGACTAAGTTTGTTTCTTGACGTAAACATTTCCCGAGCTATCGTCGCCCGCTATGAAATGGATCGCGCAAGTTGGAAACGGGATTGGTCGGAAGATACATCGAGGAGTGATGTTCTGCGCCTTGGCCGCCTTGTTTATGGGTTGCGGCGATCAGTCGAAACCGGCGCCTCAGACCCTCACATCTGATCGCAAGATCCGCATCACCACGACCGTGACGATGGTGGGTGATCTGGTGAAACAGGTCGGTGGTGATCGTGTGGAAGTCACGGGCCTGATGGGACCGGGTGTTGATCCGCATCTCTACAAGGCGACGGCATCGGACGTGACGAAGCTCCAAAACGCGGACGTGATTTTCTATTCCGGGCTCCTGCTGGAAGGAAAGATGCAGGACATTTTTTCCAAGCTGGCCCGCGCGAAGAAATTCGTTTACCCGGTCACCGAGGCGATTCCACAGGACAAATTATTGGAGCCGCCGGAGTTTGCCGGCCATTACGATCCGCACGTCTGGTTCGAAGTGCCCACGTGGAAGCTCTGCGTGGAAATCGTGGTCAAAGGTTTGAGCGAATACGATCCCGCGAACAAGACGCACTATGAACAACGCGGCGCAGAGGTGCAGCGCAAGATGGATGAGTTGCACGCGTGGGCGCTGAAGCGCGCCGGCGAATTGCCCAAGGAGAAGCGCATCCTCATTACCAGCCATGATGCGTTCAACTATTTCGGGCGCGCCTACGGCTTCAAAGTGGTCGGACTGCAAGGCATCTCCACCGTCACGGAAAGTTCTCTCGCAGACATGGCGAAGATGGTGGAGTTCATCAAGAAGAACGACGTGAAGGCGGTGTTCGTGGAGTCCAGCGTGCCTCCCAATACCATCAAGCGCATCAGCGAAGATGCAGGCGTGAAGATTGGCGGCGAGATCTTTTCCGATGCGATGGGAACGCCGGGACAAATTGAAAACGGATACGACCTCGGCACCTACGAGGGCATGATCAAGCACAACCTCAACACCATCGTGAATGCATTAAAGTAAGAAGCCCCATGAAGCATTTGTTAAAAGGATTGTTCATTTTCGGAGGCAACGCCGCGGGCGTACTCGCGGCCGAGGTTGCGCCGGACAAGTCGTCTTATCATTTGTTCAAGCCGGTTCCGCGCGAGTTGATGCGCGAGATGAGCACCGACCGGCCGGATAAAACCGAAAGCCCTTACACGGTGGATGCCGGACATTTCCAGGTGGAGGCGGACGTCGTGAACTATTCCTACGACGCGCACAATGTTACGCGCGACCACACCATTACGGAGAGCCTTGCCATTGCGCCGTTCAACTTCAAAGTGGGATTGCGCCACAACTGGGACGTGCAATTCGTCGTCCCGACATACAACGCCGTGCGCATTCGCGAGCGACAGACTGGCCTGCGAAACACGGAGCGCGGCTTCGGAGATTTCATCCTGCGCAGCAAAATCAACCTTTGGGGTAATGACGACGGGGACACGGCCTTTGCCCTCATGCCCTTCGTGAAATTTCCAACCGCGAGCCGCCACCTGGGTAACGGCGCCTTCGAGGGCGGAATCATCGCGCCGCTGGGCATTGCCCTCCCGGCGAACTGGAGCATGACCATGATGACAGAACTCGATTTCAATGAAGATGCCGATGGCAACGGGCATCACCCCGAGTGGATCAACTCGATCACGTTCAGTCACGACATTGTGGGCGACCTCGCCGGCTACACTGAGTTCTTCAGCTCCGTGAGCAGCGATGAGGACGCGAAATGGATCGGCACCGTGGACCTCGGGCTGACGTACGGACTCACCGAGGACATTCAATTGGACGCGGGAATTAACATTGGCGTGACGCGGGCGGCGGACGATTGGAATCCGTTCGTCGGCATCTCGTGGCGGTTTTGATTTATGATCTCTCCAGAGAAATCAGTGGTGAAGGCGAATGGATCATCGGACGGCGAGAACGGTTCGCCGCCGCTCGAAATCCACGACCTCACGGTTGCTTATCACAAAAAGCCGGTGCTGTGGGGAATCGATCTTGTCGTGCCGCGCGGAAAACTCGTGGGCATCGTCGGGCCGAATGGCGCGGGCAAATCCACTCTCATCAAAGCGGCGATGGGACTGATACCGATCAGCAGCGGATGGGTGAAAATTTTCGGCGAAAAGAACAACTTCGATCGCGTCGGCTACGTACCACAGCGGGAATCCGTCGATTGGGATTTCCCTGTC
>DATHKK010000048.1:0-2091 GCA_035489355.1 Candidatus Limnocylindria bacterium | reverse complement strand
ATGGAACGAGGTGCAGCAGCAAATCCGCGACGCGCTGGGCGAGCGTTACGGTGATTGGATGCGTGCGCAGGACCCGGATTACCGTGAGTTGGTGCGCGTAACGACACGCTTCAAACTGCCGGCCACCGTGGCCGCGCAACTCTACAGCTTCAAGCAACCCGTCGAACAGGAACGCGCCAACGTGGAAGCTGATTCGAATCTGACGACGCAGCAAAAGGACGCGGCGTTTCAAGCCATCGCGAACGAAACGCATCGCGCCTACAAAGAAGCGCTCGGAGAAAAAGCGTTTCGGTATTACGAGCGCAGGACGAGCAATCCCTGGGTCCGCGCCGCGAAACCGTGAGACTTTTTATCGAGAGATCGCTCTCAGATCTTCCGTTCTACACAACTTTGCCCTTTGAGTTTTCGGCTTTGCGGTGCCACACTCAATCGCGATTCACGTGAGAGAGGTATGGTCGAACTGACAAAAAGACAGCAAGAGGTGCTCAGTTTTATCGAACTGACGCGCGTTCGGATCGGCCACAGCCCGACCTTGCGCGAGATTGCCACCCACTTTGGTTTCCGCAGTCCCAAGGCCTCGGCCGACCACGTCACGGCTCTGCAACGCAAAGGAGTTCTCTCCAACCAGGCGCGCAAGGCGCGGGCGTTGCGCGTGATTTCGCCCTGGGAAAAAATGTTGCAACCGGTGATGCACATCCCGGTTTACGGGACGATTCCCGCCGGATTCTCGCAAGAAACTGAGCAGCAGCCAGACGGTTGCATTTCCGTGGATGTCCGCACCATCGGATTGCGTCCTTCAACCAAAGCGTTTGCGCTGCAAGTGCGCGGTGAATCGATGATCGGCAAAGGCATTCTCGATGGCGACATGGCGGTGATCGAACCGGATCGCACCGCTCGCGCCGGCGATGTAGTCGCGGCCTTGATCGACGGCGAAAGCACGCTTAAGACGTTCATCACGGAACGAGGACAGCCGCGTCTCCGCGCCGAAAACCCGCGATATCCAAAGTTGATTCCTGCCAACGAGCTCGTCGTGCAAGGCGTCATGGTGGCATTGATTCGCAAGTGTCCGTGACGCACGATGAATTTCGAGGTGCAGCGGCAAATCACTGTCGCGATTGAAAACCAGCCGGGGCGTCTTGCCGCCATCGCCACAGCGCTTGCCGCGGCGGGCGTCAACATCAAGGACCTCTCCATTCTCGACAACATCGAGCAAGGCGTCATTCGCATGATCACGAGCGATCCCGTGCGTTGCAAAGCGTTACTCGCTGAACAAGGCTTTCATCCGGTCGAGGCGGAAATACTTGTCGTGGATTTGCAGGACACGCCGGGAAAACTTGCCGTCCTGGCGGATGCGCTCGCGCAAGGCGGTGTGAACATCGACTACGCCTACGGCAGCGAAGGCCCCTCCGAGCAACGCATGCGCGTGGTGGTGAAAGCGTCGCCGCTGGCGCGTGCGTGCGAGATCATCACGTCGCTGCGGGAAAGCTGACATGCCACGCGTGCGCCCAGGCACGATTGGAATCATGCCGGCGGGCGCGCTCGGCGTGGCGCTCTTCTACCACCTCACCCGCAAGCTCACAGCCAACGATGGCACGGTTTTCTTTCTCGAACGCACTGCTTCGCGCAGCGCCGATGCCGTGCGAGCCAAAGGCGAGTTGGTAATCCGTGATGAAGATCGATTGCACCGCATCGCCACCGCGAATTTGTTGCGCCGTGATTTACTCGCCACCTTCGAGCAACGCGAATTGCCGGAAGTGTTGTTGCTCTGTCCGAACCCGGATCAATTGCCGGGAATCCTGAACACCGCGGTCCAACTCCTCGAACGAATGCACGAGCGCGCCGAACTGACGCCTCAGTTCGAGTTCCCAACGCTCGTGCTCTGCTCCAACGGAATTTATTATCAACGGCTCCGGCAGCAGTTCATCGAACGGCTGGAAGAATCCACTTTACTCGGACGTCTGCCGGACCTTTGGCCCGATCTCATGCCGCGCATCGTCGGTCGGTTGATTCGCGGCGTCACCATTCAGACGGGGCTTCGCGATGGCGCCGGCGATGAGGCTGTTTATGAGCCGGGGCCGCCCGGCATCACTC
>DATHKK010000047.1:0-2488 GCA_035489355.1 Candidatus Limnocylindria bacterium | reverse complement strand
GCCTTCATAGTAGCTGCCGTCCGGCGCGGTCGGCGGACCTGAAACTTCAATGGCCCCCCCGAAAGTCGGAATCGCGATCAAAGTGAGCGTGTAAGTGGGAGAGGTGTTGGTGACAAAGTTCGCCGTCACCGCCAGGTCAGTATCGAGAAGGATCGTGACCGGGTTGGCCGTGGCACTGACGCCTCCACTGAAGTTCGTGAAAAGAAACCCATTCGTGGGAACAGCGGTGAGCGTCACGGTCGTGCCGTGAACGTAAGTCCCGCTCGCTCCGTTCGGGGCCGGCGAGACATTGATCACGCCGCTGTTCACGGGATTAGCCGCCAGCGTGAGCACGTGCGTCGCGTTGGAACTCACCGAAAAATTCGCCGTCACGTTCTTCGCCGCATCCATCGTGATGCTGGTGGGATTTTCCGCGGTCGTGATCGCTCCGCTCCAGCCGGAGAAAACAAAACCGTTCGACGCGCTTGCCGTTAACGTCACAACGGAGCCGCCGTCATATCCATCGATCGGTTGTGAAGGACTGGCGGTGACATTGCCTGAGTTCGGCGGCTGAATGCTGACGTTGAGCGGAAATTTCATCGGCGCCTCCTGCACCGAGATGGTCACGACTGCCGATGTGCTGATCGCGCCCTGATTGTCCGTGGCTGCCGCCGTGATTGAATAATTCCCCGCCGCCAGAGCATTCACGTTCACGCTGAACGGAAGACCTTGCGACACGCCGGCGGAAGTTTCATTGATGAAAAACTCAACGCTCACGACTGCGCCATCGTTGTCCGCCGCGCTGGCACCGAGAGTGAAACTCGCGGGCGCAGTGAAGGTCGCGCCGTTCCCTGGATTGGTGATGCTCACGCTCGGCGGCAGATTTATTTGCGTGACCATCACCAGGCCGGTTTGCTCCAGGTGCTGAGCGTAATGCACGGCGCAGACGTACGGATACGCGCCCACGTTCGTGAAGGTGAAGGAGAACGATTGATCCTTGCTCAAGAGATCTGAAGCCCACAGGAAGACCTCGGGATCATTCGGATCGTAGTGTGTGGTGTCGTGCGCGCGCGTCACGCGGTTGATCCAGGTGACCGTGTCCCCTGCTCCGACGGTCAGGTTCGTGGGCGTGAAATAAAAATCGAAAATCTCCACCGTCCACTGCGCGGCGTGCGCGCTCGAAGACACGAGCAGCAGCAGTAGAAAGCTCAGCGTCTGGAGGCGGACTCGCATGAGCTATTGCAGGCGGAGCCGGAAAAACCTTTGCGCTGGCGCGGGATTCGTCTGGGAGAACTGTTGTGCGCTGCCAGTGCCCGCGTTCGTCACGATGGCGGAAAGGTTCGTCACCGTCTCGCCGCCTTCCACGACGTAGTTCACGCCGGCCGAAGTGTCGTAAGAGAATTGCAGCGCGCTGTTCGCATTATTCGTGATGACCAGCATCGGCTGTCCAATGACGCGCACCGTCACCGGCGCGGAGGTCGTGCTAAGGCCGGAGTTGTCCAGGGCCAGCGCGCGAAACGAGTACGTTCCCGCGGCCGCATTGCTCAACGTGGCCGTGTAAGGAGCGACGCTGCTGCTGGCAAACGTCACGCCGCCGTTCAGAAACTGAACATTCGTCACACTGCCGTCGAGGTCGGTGGCGCTCGCCTGAAGTTGCACGTCGGCCTGCGTGGCGAAGAGCGCATTGTTCGGCGGATTGCTGATAACGACGACCGGTGCAGAAAGCACGCGCACTGAGCCAGTCATCGTGGGCAGATGTTGGTAGCAATCGTAGAAGAACAATCCGGGATTCTGAAACGTCACCGTGCAGGAAGAGATTTCATTGGTGCCGGTTCCGCAAAAAGGCTCGGTGCTGTTGGTCGCGGGATTGACGCTGTGGACGAGCATCAGATTGGTCCACATGACTGTGTCCCCAACCTGGATGACGAGATTGGTCGGGTTCCAAAAGAATGGAGCGAACGGGCCTGTACCAACTTTTTTCGCGCCGACAAAATGCGTGGCGGCGGAAGCAGCCTTCACGCAAGCGAACAACATCGCCAGTGCGCACCACCACTGCAAAAGCTGTCTCGGCATATACGATTTCAAGTTTGACTCTCGACGATTTCAACACGGTAGATTCTGGCTCTGATTCGTGGAAGCGGAAATACGGGTTGGCCCGTGGTTTGGCCGTCGTGAGCAAAGTGACTATTCAAGCCGCACGCGGAAGAAGCGTTCTGCTGGCGCGGGATTGGTTTGCGTGAAGTTCAGCACACCGCCGCTGCCTGGATTCGTCGCCAGCGAAGAAAAATTGGTCACATCCGTTGCGCTTTCCAGGATGTAGTTCACACCCGTCATCGTCGGATAGCTGAATTGAAGCGGACCATTCGTGCCACCTGCGAAGACGAGCGCAGGACGAGGAGCAACGCGAAGAGTGACCGGCGCGGATGTGGCGCTGAGCGCCTGATTGTCTGTCGCCCGTGCGCGCAACGTGTAGTTACCGGCGGCAAGATTGGTCAGCGTGAACGCAAAG
>DATHKK010000046.1:0-6163 GCA_035489355.1 Candidatus Limnocylindria bacterium | reverse complement strand
TTGTTTGTTGCGGGCTTTATCCACTCGTCGTCTTCGGCATTGGGCAAACCCTGTTCCGGCACAAGGCGAACGGCAGCCTGATTGTGGACAAGGACGGTACGGTGCGCGGCTCCGAGCTGCTGGGGCAAAACTTCTCCGGCGATAAGTATTTTCACCCGCGCCCTTCTTCAGCCGGCCAGGGGTACGATGCTGCGAGTTCCAGTGGCAGCAACCTGGGGCCGACTTCGCAGAAACTGAACGACGCCATCAAGGAACGCATCGCGCAATACCGGAAGGAAAACGGGTTGGGAGAAACCGAGTCCGTCCCTGCCGACGCTGTCACGGCGTCCGGCAGCGGACTCGACCCGCACATCAGCCTGCGCAATGCGGAACTGCAAACTGCGCGCGTGGCCAAGGCCCGGAACATCGACGCTGAAAAAGTGCGCGCCCTGGTGCGCGCCAATACCGATTCAGCCGATCTCGGCATCCTCGGCGATCCAGGGGTGAACGTGCTGAAGCTCAATCTCGCCTTGGACAAATGACGCGGAGGAACCTGTGCGTGAATTTGGCGCCTTCGATATTGTTCTCGCGATCATTCTCACCATCGGCTGCGCGCTTTCGCTGCCAATCTACTGGTGGTTGTTGGTCACCCCATGCGTGCGGGCCTGCCGATGGTGCCGCGGCCGATGTCGCGAGCAAAACCACGGTTCGCCGAGCCATGACAAAGATTCCAGCAGTCCGGAGTCGGCACACATGCGCGCTATCACCACCATCCTATGAAGGATCTCACCGTCGTCTTTGCTGTCCTGGCGCCAGCACTGGGCTGGTTTTTTTATCGATTCCTCACCGCTCTCAACAAGAAGTCCGCCCGCGACGCCAATTCGGATCCTAAGAAGGAACGTTGATTCGCGCAAAAGGCAGATCGGATTTTGTGAAATGAGCAATCTCCCCATCCCTGTATCCACAAAAAGAAAAGACGGCCTGGTCTCAAAATGAAAAGAGCACCCACCATTTTCACCATCCCGACCTACCGGCTGCGCGACGTGGCCGAGACGATCGAGAAATACGACGAGCACTTCTGGAGCAATGGCCACACGGTGAAGATGATGGTTTTCGACGATTCGAGCCTGGCCAACCACGAGAAGTATTACGCGCTGCTGGAACAGACGAAGACGGTCAATGACATCTACTACGTCGGCCCGCGCGAGAAGGAGGAGTTCCTCGGCTTCCTCAATCGCAGGCTGCGCGATAAGAAACTCGATGGCCTCGTGCGCAATCTCTTCCGCCCGAGCTACGGCGGGAATCGCAACTTCACCCTCATGTATTCACTCGGCGCGTTCCTCGTCAGCGCCGACGACGACATGCGCCCGCACGCGCTCATCGAGACCAGCCCGGAATCGCTGAATGCGGATGAGATCAGCCGCGGGAAGCTCATGAAGGCCAAAGACGGCGGGTTCGTTCACAAGTCTTTCGACCTGCTCAAATCTTTTCACGACGTGCTGGGACGCAAGGTCAGCGAACTGCCTGGCAATTACGAGAAAGGCGAACTGCTTGTCGATACCGCGATGGATCTGGAGACGAACGTGTCGAATGATTTCGCGGGTGACAATTCGTTGATCCTGAAGCAGGGCGCCGTCTCGCCGAGTGCCGTGGTGAAGATGGCGCAGACCTTCCGCTCCGGCACCAACGACATCGACGCGCTGGATTTCGTCCAGATGTATCTGCGCGACGAGTCGCAGCACCAGGCGAACCTGCACGACTTCAACGACCTTTACGTGCTGGTGAATTTTCGCCCGGTGGTGACCAAGAAAAACTGGCGCATGGACTGTGGCGTCGCCGGTTACGACAACCGCCTCGGCTTGCCGCCCTTCTTTCCCACGCGGCTGCGTTTTGAGGATTACATTTATCGGCTCTGGATTCAGCAGCCGAGGCTGGCCTCGGCGCACGTCGATGCGGTGCAAACGCACATCAAGAACAACTACATGCGCAACCCGCTGGCGATGGATGTCTTCAACGAGGAACTCTGCACGCTGCTCAAAAAGAAAATCAAAAGCAGTGTGACCAGGCTCGACGACCTGACCATCCATTTTGGCTACAACGGCGAAGTCACGCTCAAGGACACGCAGGAGATTCTCGACAAGATCACCGGCGTGCATCGCCAAGTGATGGAGGCCGCGGGAAAATCCAAAAATGCCCAGCGGCGGAAGTCGCTTCACCTGTTCGCCGAGAACCTGACCCGCTCGTTCTATGGATTCGAGCCTGACTTCTTCCAGCAGAACGTCAGCCGCATCGTCGATGATGTGGTGAGCGTGATCCACGCTTCGCTCGAACTCTGGCCGACGCTCGTGGAGATTTGCTACCTGCACAAAGACAAGAAGGAATTCCCGCACCGCCGCGTGAAAAACAAGAAACTCAAGAGCCGCAATGGCGCGGCCTCGCGGGCCGTATGAGCCGATGCACGCCGAGGATTTCAGCCCACGTCCTGGCCCGCATGGTCGTCCGTTATTTTACGACCGTGAGTTGGTAAAACAATTGGGCGAACCGGCGTGAATATTTTGCTGCTGAACCTTGCGCTCGACTCACTACAGTGCCCCCGTGAGCGATGATCTCCGCACAGACCCGGACGTCTTGCTGGCGGCGATTCAGCGTCAGGAAGCGACGCAGAGACGCGGCAAGCTAAAGGTTTTTTTTGGCATGTCCGCCGGCGTCGGCAAGACCTACGCGATGCTGGAGGCTGCGCAGAAAGAAAAGCGCGAAGGGCGCGATGTGGTCATCGGCTACGTCGAAACCCACGGACGGAAAGAGACCGACAAACTCACCGAAGGCCTGCCGAGCCTCCCACGCAAGCAGGTGGAGTATCGCGGCGTCACAATCGCCGAGATGGACCTCGACGCCCTGCTGGCGCGGCACCCGCAGCTCGCGCTCGTGGATGAACTCGCCCACACGAACGCCCCCGGCCTGCGCCACACCAAGCGTTACCAGGACATCCAGGAATTGCTCGACGCGGGCATCGACGTTTACACCACGTTGAATGTCCAGCATGTCGCCAGTCGCGCTGACACGGTGCGCCAAATCAGCGGCTCGACAGTGCAGGAGATTGTTCCCGACAGCGTCCTCGACAACGCGGAGATCGAACTCATCGACATTCCGCCAGACGAATTGCTCACGCGTCTCGATGAAGGGAAAATTTATCTGCCGGACCGTGCTGAAGCCGCGCTCTTCAACTTTTTCCGCGAAGGGAATCTCACGGCGTTGCGCGAAATGGCCCTGCGTCTCACCGCCGAACGCGTCGGCCAGGACGTGCGCGACTACATGCAGGCGATGCAGATCGCCGGGCCATGGAAGTCGGGACATCGGCTGCTCGTAGCCGTGAGCGCCAGCCCTTATTCCGAGCAGATGATTCAATGGACGCGCGGCCTCGCTGATAGCCTGCATTCTCCGTGGGTCGTGCTTTACGTCGAAACGTCTCAAACACTCACTGAATCTGAACAAGCGCGCCTCGCAAAGAACCTCGCTCTGGCCCGAGAACTCAGCGCTGAAGTGATTACCACGACGGACAACGACATCGTGCGTGGCGTGCTGCGGGTGGCGCGACAACACAACGTCACGCAGATCGTGGTCGGCAAATCCAGCGAGTCGCCGGTGCGGGAATTTCTGCGCGGCGGCTCGGTGTTGCGACGTCTCGTGCGCGAGAGCGGCGACATCGACATTCATGTCGTCCGCGCAGAGAAGACGGAACAACCGCAGGCACGCCCCGTGTGGCGGCCCTTGCCTCAAACCGTGTGGCGTCAATACGCGCTGGCCCTCGGGGTCGTCATCGTCATCGCCTGCATCAACGGATTGCTGAATTCCATCCTGGGCTATCGCACGGTGGCACTGAATTTCCTCCTCGCCGTCGTTGGACTCGCGCTCTTCGTCGGACGCGGGCCAGTCGTCGCAGCGGCCACGGCGAGCGCGCTGTTGTGGAACTACTTTTTCCTGCCGCCGCGTTTCACGTTCTACATCACGAGCTTCGACGACGCGATGATGTTCGGAATGTACTTCGTCGTGGCAATTGTGCTGGGCCAGCTCATCGCCCGTATTCGCACGCAGGAAGCTGCCGAACGGCGGCGGGAAGAGCGCGCGACTGCGTTGTATTTGCTCACACGCGAATTGGCTGAAGCGCGCACGCTTGATGATGTCGTTCGCCGCGTGGCGTATCACATCGAAACCGTTTTCAAAGCGCCCGTGGCGATTCTCCTGCCGAGTCCAACGGGTGCAAGCATCTCCCAACCGCACGCCGCAAGCACCTTCACTGTTTCCGAAAAGGAACAGAGCGTCGCGGCGTGGGTTTTCCAGCACGGCCAGCCCGCGGGTAAGTTCACAGACAACCTGCCACTGGCAGAGGCGCTCTACCTGCCGTTGCGGACGAGTGCGGGAACGGCGGGCGTGATGGCGGTGCAGTTGAATCAATCGTCACCACTGACGATTCATCAACGGAATCTGCTCGACGCTTTCGCCCTGCAAGTCGCGTTTGCTATCGACCGTGCGCGGCTTCAGGACGTTTCAGAAAAGTCCAAGGTGCTCGCCGAGTCGGAACGATTGAGCAACACGCTCTTGAATTCGATCTCGCATGAGATTCGCACGCCCATCGCCGCCATCACCAGTGCCCTGAGCGGACTGGCCGATGTCGCACGCGTCACACCCGAATTCTAGCGGAACATGCTGAACGAAATTCAGGAAGCCACCACGCGCTTGAACCGGTTGGTGGAAAACCTTCTCGACATGACTCGGCTCGAATCGGGCCATCTGAAACCGAAGGTGGATTGGTGCGACGTGAGCGATCTCGTGAACGTGACGTTGCGGCAGATTGAGCGTGAGATGGCGCAACACAAAGTCACGACCGACATAGCGCCCGGCCTGCCACTGGTCCGCATGGATTTTGTTTTGATCCAGCACGTGCTCACGAACCTGCTGTTGAATGCGGCGACGCACACTCCGCCAGGAACCGCGGTGATGGTGAGCGCCAACAAAGCGGGTGATTCACTTTCGCTCAGCGTGGCCGACCGTGGACCCGGTTTGCCTCCCGATTCCATTGAGCGAATCTTCGACAAATTCTTCCGGGCGCCGAACGCCGCGCCGGGCGGAACCGGCCTCGGCCTGTCGATCGTGAAGGGATTCGTGGAAGCGCATGGAGGAACTGTGACGACCGAGAATCGCGTGAGCGGCGGCGCGGTGTTTACGATCGAATTGCCTCTCGGCGAACCGCCGCCTGCATCCGCTGAGGCGAACGCGTGAGCGCTGATACTGCCAACAAACCGACCGTGCTCGTCATCGACGACGAGATTCAAATTCGTCGCTTGCTTCGCGTGACCTTGGAAGCGAATGGCTATCGTGTGTTTGAGGCGACGGCCGGCCAGGAGGGAATCGCCGAAGCCGCGCAACGTCACCCCGACGTTGTGTTGCTCGACCTCGGCCTGCCTGACATGGATGGCGTCACCGTTCTCAAAAGGCTCCGCGAATGGAGCCGTGTTCCCGTGGTGGTGTTGTCCGTGCGCGACCGTGACGACGACAAAATCTCCGCACTCGATCACGGCGCAGACGATTACGTGACCAAGCCGTTCAGCACCGCGGAACTTCTCGCCCGCGTGCGCGTCGCCCTGCGCCACGCCGCGCCTTTACCTGAGAACGCGATCTTTCGCAGCGGTCGATTGGAAGTGGATCTGGCCAGTCGTCGCGTGACCGTGGACGGCGCCGAAGTAAAACTCACTCCGACCGAGTACTCGTTCCTGCGCCTGCTGGTTAGCAACGCGGGCAAGGTCGTCACTCAACGGCAGATTCTCACCGAAGTTTGGGGACCCAATGCCATTGAGCACACGCATTACCTGCGCGTGTACGCGGCCCACCTGCGGACCAAGCTCGAAGCAAATCCATCCCAGCCGGAGTTGATTCTAACGGAACCCGGCGTGGGTTATCGACTCAGCTTCCGGCCCTAGCGCCAGCCCACGCGCTGCAAGAGTCAGCAAGTCGGAGCGACTCCAATTGCTCTTGATTGACGCGACCGGCGCTTCAATCGAGTTTCTTCCTCGGGAGGTAATCGTTCGCATGAAAATTCACTTCATTGCCCACGGCTGTTCGTCGCTCTCATTGGAACCGCTCTGGCCCAAGACGAAATGCACCACGACATGTCGCAACACGAGCACGC
>DATHKK010000045.1:0-4909 GCA_035489355.1 Candidatus Limnocylindria bacterium | reverse complement strand
CCAGCTTGTCATGCGTTGCCTGGCGGACTTGCGCCGTGAGTTGCCGGAAATTCAATTTCTTCATCTCACCGGCACGAAGGATTGCGACAAAGTGCTGGCCGCTTATCGTGACGCGAAAGCGCCCGCCGTCGTTCGCCCGTTTTTGACCGAGATGGAACTCGCGCTCAATGCCGCCACTGTCGCGGTGAGCCGCAGCGGCGCGTCCTCGCTGGCGGAGTTTGCGGCGATGCGCGTGCCCGCGGTGCTGATTCCGTTTCCGGCGGCCACGGATAATCATCAGTTTCATAATGCCCGCGCTCTGGTGGAGACGGGCGCCGCACGCATGCTCGGCGAACAGCACTCCACTCCGGAAAATCTCACGCGCGTCGTCTGCGATCTGATGACGAACGCGAGTGAGCGCCGGCGGCTGGCGAGCGCGCTGGCGGATTGGCATCAACCGGAAGCGGCGCGAAAAATTGCGGAGGCCATTTTGGAAAAAATTCCTGACTGGCCCGGGCGCGTGAGGCGAGCGGCCAATGTTCCCAGCGCTTCTCGCGATGATGAGCCGCGCGAAATGGCTGCGGTGGCGAATCTGAAATTTGGATGGCGGAACCTGAAATTCTCGACGTGAGTGCCCTCAATCCCCAGCAAGTGAACGCACTCCTCGCCAGCGCGGGCCGCGGCGCAACGGTGCATCTCGTCGGCGCGGGTGGCTGCGGCGTGAGCGGTCTCGCGCACCTGCTGCTCGACGCCGGCTTTTGCGTGCATGGGTCGGACGCGATCGAGAATGAGGAAATTTGGCAGTTGCGGGCACGCGGCGCGGTAATTCACATCGGGCACGCCACCGATCATCTGCGCGCGTCGAATCCCGTGCTGGTGGTTTACTCGCCCGCTGTTCGCGGGGACAACCCGGAGCTTCAAGCCGCGCGGCAATCGGGAATTCCCCTTGTTCGCCGCGCCATTCTGCTGGCGGCTTTCGTCAATCAGCAGCGCGGCATCTGCGTCGCTGGCATGCACGGCAAGACGACGACTTCAGCGCTGCTGGCATACGCGTTGGAAAAGCTGGGCGCTCAACCAAGCTACGCAATCGGAGCCTTGCTTCCGCAACTGCCGGCACACGCGCGCCACTCGGCTAAGCACGACAGTTGGTTTGTCGTGGAAGCCGACGAGAGCGATGGAACGCTGTGCGAGTTCAGTCCGGTGCATTCCATCGTGCTGAACATCGACAATGAGCACCTAGATCATTTTCCGAATCTCCAGGCTGTCTGCCGCGAATTCGAGCAGTTCGTCACGAACACGCGCGACTTGGTGATCTTCTGCGCCGATGACGCCCGCGTTGCCGCGATCATGGCAGAGCGACCCGGAGCAATCTCTTACGGATTCAACTTGCTGGCGCAGTATCGCGTCGAGGCCGGCGCACAGGTTTCAAAATCCAAAGCCGCGCCGGCGGCGAGCCACTTCACCGTCTGGCATCGCGGGGTGAGACTGGGTGAATTTTCCGTCTGTTTGTTTGGCGAGAAAAATATCTCCAATGCCACGGCAGTCGTCGCACTGTTGCACCAGCTCGGCTACTCGCCCGATGCGATTCACGGCGCCATCAGGGAATTCTCCGGTGCAGCGCGGCGGCAGCAGGAGTTGTTCGCCGATGCCAACGTCCGCCTCTTCGATGACTACGGCCATCATCCCAATGAAGTCCACGCTACGCTTCGCGCATTCAAACAACTTAACCCCCAGCGCCTGGTCGTTGTCTTTCAGCCGCATCGTTACTCACGCACGAAACACTTGATGGCTGACTTTGCGGCGTCGTTTGGCGACGCCGACAAACTCTTTCTGACGGAAGTCTATGCGGCGAGCGAACCAGAAATTCCTGGAGCGAACGGTGCGGCATTAGCCGAGGCGATTCGCGCGCACGGCCAACCCATTGAGTACATCTCCGCCTTGAAGGACGTCATCGCCGCGGTGTGCGCGGCGATGCGAGCAGGTGATTTGGTTTTGTTCCTCGGAGCCGGAGATATCACGAAAGCGGCGCATGAACTGGCGCGCACATTGAAATCAGGCGGAACCACCTTTTCGCTGCGCAATGAAACGACGAATATGAATGACACGGGCAACAAACTTCGCGCAGCCGTTTCAGCCGACACGATCGTGCGTCAGGACGAGCCGCTGGCCAAGCGCACTACGCTGCGCGTCGGCGGCAAGGCGGATTTCTTTGCCGAACCAGCCAATGAAAAAGATCTGTCCGGGGTGCTGCGATTGTGCGGCGAGTTGAAATTGCCGTTCACGATCATCGGGCGCGGTTCGAACCTGCTCATTCGAGATGGCGGCATTCGAGGCGTCGTCATTTCGCTCGGGCACGAAAATTTTTCGCGAGTGCAAATCATCGGCGAACATTTGCATTGTGGCGCGGGCGCGAAGTTGAAAACGGTTTCGGTCGAGGCGCGCCGCGCCGGCCTGGCTGGATTGGAGTTTCTCGAAGGCATTCCGGGCAGCGTCGGCGGTTCATTGCGCATGAATGCCGGAGCGATGGGATCGTGGATGTTCGAAGTCGTGGAGCAGATACGGTTCATGGATTTTTCCGGTAACGCCCACGAGCGCAAGGCCAGCGAGGTGAACGTCGAGTACCGCGGCTGCCCGCTTTTCAAAACACACATCGCGTTGGGCGCGGTGCTGCGCGGCACGCCGTCATCGAAGGAAGTCATTCAGGCGCGCGCGAACCAGTTCAATGCGAAGCGTTGGGAGACGCAACCGGCCCAGCCGAGCGCGGGATGTATTTTCAAAAATCCTCAAACCGTTCCTGCCGGAAAACTCATCGATGAGCTTGGCCTGAAGGGAACCAAGCACGGCGGAGCGATGGTTTCTACGGTCCACGGCAATTTCATCGTGAACGAAGGCGGCGCTACGGCGAAGGACGTTTTGGAACTGATCGAGTTTATTAAGCAAACGGCGAAGGCCAGGCGAGGCATCGATTTGGAAACGGAAGTGGAGATTATTGGCGAATGAGTGACCGGCTGAACATCACCGTGATGCTGGGTGGGCCGAGTGCAGAGCGCGAAGTCTCGCTGCGCACGGGCGAGGCGGTGGCGCGCGCATTGCGTTCCGTTGGGCACAATGTTCATGAACTCGATCCGAAAACGCCGGACTGGGTTTTGCCGGCAAGCACGGACGTCGTATTCCTCGCGTTGCACGGAACCTACGGCGAAGACGGCACGGTGCAACAGCAACTTGATCAACTCGACGTGCCATACACAGGCTGCAATGCCGAGGCGAGTCGCATCGCGTTCGACAAAGTTTTGACGAAGCAACGCTGTGTCGATGCTGGCGTGCCGACCGCGAAGTTCGTTGTTATCGATTCAGCGAGCGCACCGTGGCCACGGGGTTGGCAACCACCCGTCGTAGTGAAACCGGTGCGACAAGGCTCGAGCGTTGGGTTGCAATTCGTGGAACGGGTTTCGGATTGGGCGAACGCATTGCAGGAGGCGTTTCGCTACGACACGCAATTGCTCGTGGAAGAAAAGATCGTGGGGCGTGAGACGACCGTGGGCATTCTCGCAGGGGAAGCATTGCCCATTGTCGAGGTTCGGCCGAAGCAAGGCGCCTACGACTACGGCAACAAATACACGCCCGGCGCGACGGAATATTTTTGCCCGGCGCCCTTCGATCGTGAGATAACTGCGCGCATCCAGAAAGTCGCGCTCAGTGCTTTTCAGGCGATTGGCGGACGCGATTACGCGCGGGTCGATGTGATGGTGCGCGCGAGCGGCGAGCCGGTGGTGCTCGAAGTGAATACTTTGCCAGGAATGACGGAAACGAGCCTGTTGCCCAAAGCGGCCGCGGCAGCAGGACTCAGTTACGAAGCACTCTGTCAACGCATGGTTGAGTTGGCGCTCAATCGACGGAGTGGTTTCGTGAAGGCCGCGTAACGCAAAGTAGCGCAGACTTGCAGTCTGCTGTTTCGCGGGTTTTCAACCTGCGGGCGTTGAGAAGTTCGATACGCACGAACATTTTCAACGCCAGCCGATTAGAAATCGGCGACACAGCAGATTTGGAAATCCGCGCTACGAAATAGAACGGGAAGAACCGATGTGGTGGTTTTCTAGCAAACCCAAAAACCGGGCGTTCGAACGACGCCACGTGCTCGACGTGAAAATGGCGCGGCGCCAGGCCGTGCGCCATCGCGTGGCCGTCGCGACCCTTGCCGCCGGCGTTTCTCTCGGCACGCTCTTCGCGATTTATTTTCTGTGGCGCGGCGGCGATTGGGCGATGAACCGCTTCATCTACGAGAACAAAGCGTTTGCGGTGCAGGAGATCGATATTCAAACGGACGGCCTTCTTTCACGCGAACAATTGCGGCGCTGGACGGGCGTGAAGCGGGAGCAAAATCTTTTTGCCCTCGATCTCTCTCGCGTGAAACGTGATCTCGAATTAGTGCCGGCCATTCAAAGCGTCGCGGTGGAACGCGTGTTGCCGCACACGCTGAAGGTGCGCGTGATCGAGCGCGAACCGATCGCGCAGATCCAGAATTACCTGCTCGACGCAGAGGGTTTCGCGATGTTGCCGCTCGAACCGCAGCAGCGTTCCATTCCCGTGCAGCCCGGCGAACATTGGCCCATCATGACTGGTGTGAATCCTAGCGAGTTGCGCGCTGGTCATCAGGTGGAATCGTCGCAAGTCCGCGCCGCGTTGAAATTTCTTACCGCGTTCGAACACTCGGCCATGGCGCCAATGGTCGATGTCGCACGCGTGGATGTTTCCGCGCCGGACGTGCTGCACGTCTTCACCGCGCAGCAGAATGAGATCACTTTTCGCACGACGGATTTCGAGAAGCAGTTGAACCGCTGGTGGCTCGTTTTCAACACCGGTCAACAACAGGCGCGGCAAATTGCGTCCCTGGATTTGTCCGTCGTGGACAACGTGCCTTTGCGTTGGCTCG
>DATHKK010000044.1:0-2443 GCA_035489355.1 Candidatus Limnocylindria bacterium | reverse complement strand
GAGAAGAACCGTTGCCTGCTCGTCATGGCGGATGGACTCGAGCAGAGCGCCGCCGAGATCCAGGCCGCCAACGCCATCGATATGGAAGCGGGCGCCGGGATGGGGCTCGCGGCCGCCATGCTCGATCGTTTGAAGCTCGACGACAAACGCATCGCGGGCATGGCCAAGGGATTGCGCGAAGTGGCTGCGCTGCCCGATCCGGTGGGCAAGATTCTTGACGAACGTGTCCGCCCGAATGGCTTGCGACTGAACAAAATTTCCACGCCCATTGGTGTCATCGTCATCATCTATGAATCGCGTCCGAACGTGACCGCAGACGCGGCGAGCCTCTGCTTCAAGTCTGGCAATGCTACGATTCTGCGCGGCGGCAAGGAGGCAATGAACTCGAACCACATCATCGCGAAGATCATGGTTGATGCGGCGCGGAACACTCTTGCGACTTTTCCACCGCACGCGATCCAGGTGGTGTCCACCGCGGATCGGAATGCGATCAAGGAATTGCTCTCGCTCACGCAGTACGTCGATCTCTGCATGCCGCGCGGCGGCGAAGGATTGATCCGCGCTGTGACCGAGTGCTCCAAAGTGCCGGTGATCAAACATTACAAAGGCGTGTGCCATGTCTTCGTGGATCGCGACGCGGATTTGAAAATGGCCGAGGCCATCGTGATGAATGCCAAGGTGCAACGCCCCGCCGTGTGCAATGCCATGGAGACGTTGCTTGTGGACAAGCCCGTGGCCCAGAAGTTTTTGCCCGACATCGCGCGCAGCCTGTTTGCGAAGAACGTTGAGTTGCGAATGGACGAAGCCGCGCGGGCCATCATTGCCGCGGACAATCCGCAACCTGCCTCGCGCATCAAGGCCGCAACCGAGCAGGACTTTCACACAGAGTACAACGACTACATCCTGAACGTGCGCGTGGTGGATGGCGTGACCGAAGCCGTCGATCACATCAGTCATTACGGCTCGGCGCACTCGGACACGATCGTCACGGCGAACGAACAACGTGCTCAGCAATTCCTGCACGAAGTCGATTCGGCCACGGTGTACTGGAACGCGAGCACGCGCTTCACGGACGGCGGTGAATTTGGCATGGGCGCGGAGATCGGCATCAGCACGGACAAGGTCGGCGCGCGTGGTCCAATGGGCCTCGACGAACTCACCACCTACAAGTGGCTGGGCTACGGCAACGGGCAGGTGAGGACGTAGCGGAACCTTGTTTCACAGACGCGTTCCCTGACTAGGGTTTGCTGGTGATCTGCGCCCAATCCGATCCCTGGCTGGCCGCATACTTGGCGAAAGCGAGTTCATTTTGCATCAAGACCGCGCGCACGACGCTCGAATCATCGGCGCGCCCGAAGCCGCTGACCATGTCGGGAATGATGTTGACCTTCTTGTGCGCATACATGACGGCGAACACGGCGCGCGAGAACGCGACGTAAGGCAATTCCTTGTAAGCGCCCTCGGCCACGTCTTCAACGGCGTCCGCGAGAAACTCCAACTGGTCCACGAGGTGCGGATATTTCGGCGCATTGATCTGCGTGAATTCCACTTTCCAAAGCGGCAATTCGCGAAGAATCCGATCCACGACGGCGGGCGTGATGTAAGCGGCGCCGTGATTAACAAAATCTGCGATCTCAGACATGCGGCGACGCTAACGAGCGACCGGGGCGGAGTAAACGGGGAATTGTCCCATCGAGTTACGGACGCGTCATTTGGAAGGTGCCGCGATCGTATTTGGATTTGTAAGTGGAAAAGAAATTCGTGGGATTGGCGTGCCCTTCGTACATGTAAACGCCGCCGGCCAGCGCGCCCAAATCCTCCGAACCGCGGAACGCCACGACGCCATTGGTGACCGGCTTCGCTTCCATTCGCACCGTGTAACCGAAGTGGACGGTGATCCATTTCTTGTAAGCCGCGTGAAATTTCACGTCGTAATGATTCGTGTCCACTTGCGTGATGAGCGCGCGGAGCCGATCGTTGTGACTGTTGGCCTTGCTCACCCAGCGTCCTTCCCATGCTCCGGTTATGTTATCGCCCGGCACAGGCTTCTTCGCCGCCTGCCGCCATTCGTAGTTAAAGGTGGAACAACCTGAAACCAGCACCGTCAGGAGCGCGACGAAGACAGCGGTGACGATTTTTTGAAAATTCATGAGCGGGATTTTAGAAACCAGGCCCGCCGTTGCGCCAGCGCAATTCAGAACGAACGATGATCGGGCCACAGCATTGTCCTTCATCATCCCCGCGTGAAAACCACCGCCTCTTCTGCCGCTCGCTTGCCATCTCGCGTCGCCTCACTCATCGTGTCTCGCGCCGCCGGTGTGGCGAAATGGCAGACGCACGGGACTTAAAATCCCGGGACCGTAAAAAGTCGTGCGGGTTCGAGTCCCGCCACCGGCACCAATTCTACGGGCCTGTGAACACAGGCCGTAAAGTTGTCCCAAAG
>DATHKK010000043.1:0-6556 GCA_035489355.1 Candidatus Limnocylindria bacterium | reverse complement strand
TATTCTTCGTCATCGAATCCGGCAGCTTCTGTCCGTTCAACTCATTGAGCTTCGGTTTCGGATCGAACAAGTCGAGCTGGCTCACGCCGCCTTCCATGTAGATGAAGATGCACTGCTTGGCCTTGGGCGCGAAGTGCGGCGGCTTCGGCGCCAAGGGATTGAACTCAACTGAATTCTTCCCCTTCTCTGCTGCCAATAAGCCGTCGCTCGCGAGCAACCACGCAAAGGCCAGCCCGCCCACGCCACGCGCTGCGCTGACCAGAAAATCCCGCCGTGTCAGATCGATGATGTCGCGTGGCTCCATGTGTGTTCCGGTTTGCGTTCTACTCGCGGGTGATAAATTCGTCCAGGTTCAGCAGCACTTCCGCGACCGCGCGCCACGCCTGTGGCTCCGTGGCGTGCGCCCGTTTCTGTTCATCGCGCCACAGTTGTTCCAGCCGATTCAATTCCGCGCGGGCCGGCTTGCGGCCGAGGCAGAGTCGAAAACCAAACTCAATTCGATCACGCACTTCGCCGCCCCAAGTCTCGATGCGTTTGCCCAAGGCCTCGGCGCATTCAGCGAACATCGGATTGTTCAAGAGCGCGAGCGGTTGCAGCGGTGTGTTCGAACGCTCGCGGCGCGCGGAGCATTCATTGGGATTCGCCTGATCGAACGTCATGGCGGTCGGATACGGGACGGTGCGCCGGTTCACGACGTAAAGTCCGCGGCGATATTTCTCCGGCGCTTGCGTCTCAATCCACTCGCCGCCCGAGCCGTAGCCGGCCGCCTTCACGTCCTCAGGAATGGGCGGATAAATGCCCGGCCCACCGATTCGATCGTTCAGCAAACCGCTCGCGCTGAGAAACAAGTCGCGCACGATCTCCGACTCCACGCGGAATCGGTTTTGCCGCGCCAGCAGAACATTCTGCGAGTCGCGCTCAACCATCTCAGGACGCACGCAGGATGATTGCCGATAGGTCGCGGAAGTGACGATGAGCCGGATGATTTGTTTCTGACTCCAGCCGCCGCGCCGGAATTCGTCCGCTAGCCAATCCAGCAACTCAGGATGCGACGGCGCTTCTCCACGCGTGCCGAAATCTTCCGGCGTGTTGACGAGGCCGCGCCCGAACAAGTGCTGCCACATTCGGTTCACGGCCACGCGTGCCGTCAGCGGATTTTCCGGCGAAGCAATCCAAAGCGCGAGATCGAGCCGATCCGCTTTCATGGCTCGACTGTTCTGTGGTCTGAATGAATTCAACACGCGCACGACGCCTGGCTCGACTTCATCTCCGCGCGTCAGAAAATCGCCGCGCACGTGAACGAACGTTTTGGGCGCGTTCGTTTTCGCGGCCAGCACCAACGCTTGTTCCTCGTGATACACCGGCGCCTGGCGTTGATGGGCGTTCAGCCGCGCGCCGAAATCTTTCATGCCCGGATCAACCTCGCGATAGTGCTTCCACAGATCGCGCTTCTGAGCGGTAGTCCGCTGCTCGGCTGGAAGGTTCAGAATTTCCGCGAGCGCCTGAGGCACGGACTTGCGATCCACGGTACGTTGCCATTGCATGAAGTTGGTTTGCGCTCCGGCATCGGCGTAGTGTGAGCGCGCCGCTTCCAACTGCGTCCGTTCTAGTTCCCACTGCTGGCGCGAGCGCTCGAACTTCTCGCGCTCACCCGGCTGTGGCGCCGGCACGTCCAATTCCGCGGCCGCATCGAAGAAGGCATAGAGTTGATAAAATTCCCGTTGCGTGATCGGATCGTATTTGTGCGTGTGACATTCGGCGCAACCGACGGTGAGTCCAAGCCACGCCGTGCCGGTCGTCGCAACGCGATCCACTTTCGCTTTGCACTCGTATTCGTTTTGGTCCACGCCGTCCTCGAAGTTCGACAGCGTCATGCGATGAAACCCCGTGGCAATTTTCTGTTGCAGTGTCGCGTTCGGCAGCAGATCGCCCGCGAGCTGTTCGATGGTGAATTGATCGAAGGGCTGATCGCGGTTGAACGATTCGACCACCCAGTCGCGAAACAAATAAGCGCCGGGGCGAACGCGATCGATTTGGTAGCCGGCGCTGTCCGCGTAACGCGCTAGGTCCAGCCAATGGCGGCCCCAGCGTTCGCCGAAATGCGGCGACGCGAGCAACACATCGACCAGCCGTTCATACGCATCGCGCCGCCGATCATGCACGAAGGCATCCACTTGATCGCGCGTTGGAGGCAAGCCGATCAAATCAAGATGCAACCGGCGAATCAGAGTCGCGCGATCCGCTTCAGGCGAAGATTTCATGGCAGCTCGTTGCAAACGGGCGAGCACAAAGCTGTCGATTGGATTGCGCACCCATCTTGTATTCTCGACGCGTGGAATTTCAGGCCGGCGAATCGGCTGGAAACTCCAGTGCGTGGAAGAAGCGGCGAGAGGGGAGCTGCGCGGCCAGGAAGCGCCCGCATCGATCCAGGCGCGGATCGCCGCGACTTCATTCGAAGAAAGGCGCTCGCCCTTGGGCGGCATCATCTCGTCCGTGTTGGTGGTCGTGACGCGCTGGAGCAAGGCGCTGCTCGCGCTGTTGCTGATGACGATGGCGGTCTGGCCGGAATCGCCGCCTTGGAACGCGCTGGTTTTATCATCCAGGCGGTAACCGCTCTTCTGCTTTTCCAGCCCGTGGCATTTAAGGCAGTGCGCAGACAAAATGGGTTGAACATCGCGAACGAAATCAATCGCCTGGGCCGACGACACGGCCGCGAGCGAAAGCGCGAACGAGAAGGAGAAGAACAGAAACAACAGCCGCCCCACGAGGTTCTCTGACGGGCCACGCGCCGAGGGTGATTCAAAAAACTTTCGGACCGGGGGCATGAAAGGCGGGGCGCGTCGATCCGCGCGCGCCGTGCCGGGTTCGCAAATTCCCCGAAGTCGCCAGATTCTTTCCCACTCGCGGCGCGCGTGGAACGTCGCGCCCTACCATCGACGATTTGATCGATCTGACCTCATGGCGCCTTCACCTTCGCGAGGTAAATGCTGCTCTTCCCTTCGTGCGAGGAATAGTAACTCACCCACAGCATTCCCTCGTGCCACACGAGTCCGGGATAGCTGCAATCGCCGCTGCTCGGCAGGATCAATTGCGGCGTGACCGAGTTCTGGTCCATGCGTCCCACAAAAGTCTTCGGTCCGTCCGGCGCAAGTTTGTGCTCGCGTCCGCTGACAATCATCTCGCCGTTGGGAAGCACGATGAAATTCGGGCCGCCCACAAAAAGCCCGGCGGGTTTCCATTTCCATTCTTCGTAAGGCGCGCGGCTGGTTCCAATCCACGCGGCCCGCTCGCTCTTCGCGCCCAGCCCCTCGCGGCGCAGCAACGCCACACAGTCGCCATTCGTCAGGAAGCGCACGGTCGCTTCGTTCGGACGTCCGGGTACTTCGAGTTGTTTGATGGTTCGGTAATGAATGCCGTCATCGCTGCTCACGAACTTCGCGGTCCATTCTCCTGGCGCAGACGCCGCTGTCTTTTTCGTCGGCACCGTGTAGGCGATTCCGTAAGCGCGTCCCTCGTGCCACGTCACACGCCAAAGCCAATCGTCTTCCTCCATCACCGGCTGCGGCGCGCTCCATTGCTTGCCATCTTTCGAGAAGGACACGCGCGGCCGTTTTCCCTTCAACGTTTTGCCTTCGTAGATCGAACCACCCAGCACCAGCATGAGCCGATTGTCCGGCGTGATGGAGAATTTCGGGTCCCGCAAATCCACGCCGGCTTCACTCAAGGTTCCGGCCAATCCCCAGCGCTCGCCATCGATCGACATCAACACGCGGATCTTTCCATCGCCACCCACGTGGGCCTCCGATTCTCGAAACGTGCAGAACCAGGCGTCCTTGAATCGGATCAAGTCTGTGAACGCGTTGTGCTGACCTTCGCTCCACAACTTTTTCACGGAGATCAACTCCGGTGCGGACGGGGTGCGTTGTCCGAACAGTGGCGTCGCGAGCAGCGGAACAAGGCAGAGAATGAGTTTGAAATTCATGGCGGGAATGGTCGCCAGAACCAACTTCCAATTCGAGCACTCATTGATCTGACGCGCCGGAACAATTCAGATGACCAGCGGTTGGAGCGCGGCGTGTATGCCGCTTCGCAGTCGCCAGGCTAACATGTGATGCCTTTCGGAAATTAAAGCCAACCTTTGTGCCGGATGTGCCGGAGGGACATCCGAGAATAGCCCAGCGTTTCAACGCTGGGTTGAAGCGCACAAAAGGAGAAGTCCCGGAGGGACGGCAGAAAAGCCAGATTCGAAGTCCAATGTTCTTTCGTCCCTCCGGGACTCAGCGGCTCTTGGACCAAGCTACCCAGCGTTGAAACGCTGGGTTATTTTCACCCTGTTCCTCCATTGAATTTCCGGAAGGCAGGAAAGTTTGGGAACCAATCGGCCCTCACCGCCAATACATATAGAGCAGCACCAATTGCTGGTTGGGTTGGCCACCGCCGGCCCGTCGAAGCACCGCGTAGTAAGTCCTCTTCACCGAATCGATCTGCACATCCACCTGGACTTCGAACGTCGAACTGCGCACGCCGACGTACGGACTCTTCGCCAAATACTGCGCGATCTCCGGCGCCATGCCCGGCACCATGCCCACTTCGCCCGCTCCTTTGAACGGCATGTCATCTTCGTTGCCTTCCACGCCATCGGGGCCGGCCCGCCGTTGGATGATCGCCTGGGCCGACGCGCCGTCCAAATCCGGGAACAACTGGAGCACCGTGGCCGACGCCGTATTGATGTTGATAAATCGCCCGGAGATCGCCGTGAACAAATCCTGGAAACCCACGGCATAACTCGGTTCTTCGCCGCCACGACGATTGAACCGGTTCGCCGCGCGAACGAACTGTTGGGAACCTGCATTGTTGTTCGCCGTCGCGAGGCCCGAGCCAGAGCCGTAGTACATGGCGGGAGAAATCCCTTTGATCATCATCAGCTCAGTCAGATCATCGATGAACCCGTTCTTCGCGGTGTAAGGCGGCTTCAAGCTCATGTAATAGTCGCTCTCCGTATCGCCGCCGCCGGGGCGCGTTTGATCGTCGCGATCGATCCAATCGGAAATCGCGGCCACGATCTGCGGCCCTTCCGCGGCATCCACACCCATCAGGATCATCGCCTGGTTCACCAGGTCCGGCGCGACGACGGCGAGATTGATATTAAACTTCCGGTCCGCGTCGGTGATCTTCACCGAGAACGTGCCGTGGCCGAGTTGATTGTCCGTGAGGGACATGCCTTCCAGCGCGTCATTCGTCTCGCCCGTGCCACCCGCCCAAATCTGGTTCAACGCGTCGTATTGGCCGCCTTTGCTGGACTGGGAGAGCACGTACTTCGCGAATTCGATGCCGGAGCGGCCGAGCCATTCCAGTTCGGTGTCCCAGGAAGAATTGCGCGCCAGCTTCGTCTCGACCTTCATCGAGTAGGCGAGGCCGCCCGCGAGAATCGCGAACACGATCACGATCATCATCACCATGATCAGCGCGATGCCGCGGTTCCCGAATTTGTTGAGGCGCAAGATCATGTTCGCTCTATTGCGGCTTCCCGCCTTGTTGGCCCGGTAAACCTCCGCCGCCAAATGCTGCCGCGCCCATCGGGTTCTGCCACTCCGGCGCCACCGCGCGCGCCGGCAGTGCGACGACTTTCACGACCAGATCTTGCGCATCTCCCTTTTTATCCGTTTTGCCCAGGCCCAAACCCACGCGCACAAGTATGGGCAGGGAATTCGTTGAGTCCCAATGATCGAGCCATTCAGGGTCAGCATTAGGTTTCCGAATCGGATCAGGCCGGCCCCAGAATTCGAAGCCGAACATCTGCACGTCCTTCGCCAGCACCAGCGAGTAAGGTTCATAACCTTCCTCCACGGCCATGAGCATCGGCCCCTGCTCCATCACCAGATCCATCGTGTTGTCCTTCCCCGGCACGCACCGGAAAGTCACGCGGCGCACGATTTGATCGCCGAACCGGCCGACGCCCGGAAAGGTCGCGGGCAAATGCGCCACGAAGCTGAGCGAACCAAAGTCTCCGCTCATGTCCGCGAGGAACGAGTAATACGGCTTCTTGCTTTGCGGCGGCATGTTGGCGGTAAACATTTGCGCCGTGGTCAACGCGTCTTCGATCGCGCGCATCGAGATTCGCGCCCGTTGCGCAGAATCCGCCGCCGAACGCGCGGCCTGGGACGCCTTCAAGATGCCGCTCCACACCGAGTAAATGGAGACGAGGATCATCATGAAGATGCTGATCGCGATCATCAATTCGATGATGGTGAAGGCGGAGATGTCTCGATAACAGGAACAGCGGCGCTGAAGCGACCGCACTCCAAACGCTTCGCGAGGATCGAGGGCCTGCGTGCGTCGCGTCAGCGTTTGGAGTGCGGTCGCTTCAGCGCCGCTTTCCCTTTGGCCAAGAGATTTTCCCAAGCGAGTCATTTTTTCTTTTTCCCTCCCGGCTTGTACATAAGCACGCTCATGTTCTCGCTGACCTCTTTGCCGCGTGTGTTCTTCTGGAAGACCGCGATGTCCACCTGAAAAAATCCGTTGGAGCCGACTTCGCTGATACTTCTTTCCCACCGAT
>DATHKK010000042.1:0-2737 GCA_035489355.1 Candidatus Limnocylindria bacterium | reverse complement strand
ACTATCGCTTCTACATTCACGAAGGCGACGAGAAGAAGGCGAACGTCGCGGAACGTTACAAGGAATACGTCAGCGCAGTTGCGCCTAAATAATTTTCGCGAGAGAAACGTCCACACATCACCCAATATGAAGTCACTCAATCGCCGTAGTTTTCTCAAGAGCACCGCGCTGACTGCTGGCGCGCTCAGCTTTTCTGCACGCTCGTGGTCGCAGGTCGAAGGTTCCAACAGCGACGTGCGCATGGCCGTCATTGGTTTTGGCGGGCGCGGACAGAATCACATCAGTGAATGGACGAAGATGGAGGGCGTGCGCCTGACCGCGTTGTGCGACGTGGACAGCACGATCATGAGCAAGGAAGTCGATCGTCTCAGCAAGGCGAACAAAGCGGTCGAGCAGTTCACCGACATACGGAAGCTGCTGGAGAACAAAAACATCGACGCCGTCTCCATCGCCACGCCGAACCACTGGCACGCGCTGGCGGCGATTTGGGCGATTCAGGCGGGCAAGGATGTTTATACGGAGAAGCCGGTTTCTCACAACGTGTTCGAAGGACGCAAGCTCGTCGAAGCGGCGCGCAAGTACAAGAAGATTGTGCAGACTGGGACGCAGAGCCGGTCGTCTCTCGGCGGCATTGGCGAAGCGGTGAAATGGGTCAACGAAGGGAACCTCGGGAAAATTTTGATCGCGCGCGGCCTTTGCTACAAGCCGCGGCCCAGCATTGGCAAAGTCACGGGTCCGCAAGATCCGCCTGCGAATGTGAATTACGATCTGTGGTCCGGACCCGCGCCCATGCTGCCGGTCATGCGGCAGAAGTTTCATTACGACTGGCATTGGATCTGGGCCTACGGCAATGGCGATCTGGGCAACCAGGGCATTCACCAGATGGACATTTGCCGGTGGTTTCTCGGCGAGCAGGAACTCGCACCGGCGGTGTTGAGCGCGGGCGGGCGCCTCGGCTACGTCGATGACGGAGAGACAGCGAACACGCAGATCATTTTTCAGGATTACAAAAAAGCGCCGCTCATTTTCGAAGTGCGCGGGCTGCCGGAAAGCACCGGGGCGAAGAACATGGATAAGCTCAAGGGCGCCAGCGTCGGGTGCATCATCGAGTGTGAAGGCGGCTACGTGTCTGTGCCGAACTACACGGCTTCGACGGCGCACGACAAGGACGGCAAAGAGATCAAGAAGTTCACCGGCAACGAGAACCATTTCCAAAACTTTATCAAGGCTGTGCAGAGCCGGCGGACGGAAGATTTGAATGCGGACATTCTTCAGGGACACCTGTCCAGCGGCTTGTGCCATACGGGCAACATTTCGTATCGGCTTGGCGCGAAGAAGAACCCGGATGAGATCAAGGAAGCCATCAAGGGCGACCGCGGCATGTTGGAAACGTTCGAGCGCATGAGCATGCACCTGGCGAAGAACGACGTGGACATTACGTCGGACAAAATCACGCTGGGCGTGCCGCTCAAGATGAACGGAAAGACCGAGAAATTCATCGGCAATAAAGCCGCGGACGAATTGCTCACGCGCAATTATCGCGCGCCTTACATCGTGCCGGAGAAGGTTTAGCCTGTAATGGCTTTCGGAAATCTAGGCAGACGTTTGTCCCGGAAGGACATCCGACAATAGCCCAGCGTCTCAACACGGGACTGTTTTCATCAGTACCTTGCCTCCATGCGCGCCCTCTCAAGCCACCGCGCTGGCGCGATCAGCCTCCGCCACCTGCGGGTGTTTGCAATGTTCCAGCCAGTATTGGCTGAGCGTTTGCAACTTCAGCAGCAGTCCATCGTAAGTGACCGACTTGGTCATGAAGGAGTTGGCGCCCAGTTCGTAGGCGCGCGTGATGTCACCGGGCAAATCCGAAGAGGAAAAAACAATCGTTGGAATCACTTTGATCCCGGGGCGGCTGCGCAGCCAGGCCAGAACCTGAAAGCCGTCCATAATGGGCATCTTGAGGTCCATGAGGATCATCATGGGCAGGGGATACTTCTGGCGGTTGGCGTATTCTCCGTGGCCGTCGAGGTAATCCACGACCTCCTGGCCGTTCTTCAACATCTGGAACGTGCAGTGCACGTTGATCTCGGTGAATGCGCGTTTGGCGAAGAAGATGTCATTCTCGTCGTCGTCAACAATGAGGATGGTACACTGCCTATGCATACTTGGGTTCCCTTCTAACTTTTTGTTTCCCTGAATTTCACGGTGTTAAGAGCGAATCATTCCAGCGGCGGACGTCCGCAGTCCTCCAGCCAATAACGCGCAAACGAGCGCATGGTGTCGTGGACGGCGTTCATCGAAAGCCGCTTGTGCAAGAAAGAATTGGCGCCCATCTCGTAGGCTCGGCGGACGTCTGCGGGATTTTCCGATGAGGAATACACCACCGTCGGAATGATCTTCAGGTCCGGTTCGCTGCGCAGCCAGGCCAAAAACTCGAATCCGTTCATGCGCGGCATCCGCAAGTCTAGCAGGATGACGCTGGGCAGTGGATAGATGTGGCGATCGGCGTACTGACCGGTCCCTTGAAGGTAAGCTTTGGCCTCCTCGCCATCGCAGACACAATGCACGGCGCAGTTCGTTAAAATGCGTTCGAACGCCTTTTCGAGGAAATGGGCGTCAGCGGGATCGTCTTCAACGATTACAATGGTCGTTCTACCTGCCATGGGACTGTGGCGCGCCAAAGCGAATACGTTGTCGTCGAATAATTGCCAAGTGATTTCCGGCAGAACGCAGAAAAATA
>DATHKK010000041.1:0-13667 GCA_035489355.1 Candidatus Limnocylindria bacterium | reverse complement strand
CGTGGCATCAACGCGATCACCACGCTGCGTCACTTCGCGATAATCACTTACGCCGTTCCTCCTGAGCGTTTGCACCTGCTCATCGATTCGCGCTTCGAACTGGACTGCATCGAACTGGCTGGAAAAACAAGGGCTCTGCTGTCCGTTGTGACATTCGAAGATCAGGACTTCCGAATGGCTACTTTCCCAAGCCCTCGGTGGCGGTTTGGTCAGACTAATTACCGCATTTACGTCCGTGACCGGTTCAGCGGAGAGCGGGTGGTTTGGTTCCTCGGGACGACGCTCGGCTCTTGGATGGTGGCGCTGCCGCGGTACGTTTGGCGGCTGCCTTGGCACTATGGGCGTTTTTCGTTTTCATGCACTGAGCTTGGGACCGGTATTTATGACTCGTTTCGCGTGACCACCAAAAGCCGGTGGGCACCGATGACGCTGGAACTTCTTCAAGAGGCAAAGCAGCGGCCATGCTTTCCAGGATTCCCGGACGAAGAGACGGCGTATGTATTTATTACCCATCCGCTTATTGGCTACTATGCACGACGCGATGGAAGGATTGGCACTTATTCTGTGTGGCACGAACGCCTTTCACCCTGCGCTGCACGCGTCCGCGTCGCGGAGTTTGGATTGCTCGACCGGCTAAACATTGTGCCGTTCGCCGAGCAAACAAATCCTTATAGTGTCCTCATTCAGCCAAGGACAGAATTCCTCGTGCGCCTTCCTCCGCGAACGTGCTGAGGAACAGATCAAGGGCTACCGTAAGGCCTTCGTTATTCTTCAGGAGAGACTACGATGTCGTGCCTTTCCGACTTTCGCGAAAATGAGCATCCCGTCCCCGGTGAAGGCCTTTTCGTCCCCAAAATCTGCGGTTCGCCTCAATAATTGTTCACAGGCAGGATCGAATAGCGTAGAACGCAGCCCGTGAACCCCGACGCAACGCCCCGGCACAGTGCTACTCATCGTCCGGGCGCGGTTTCTTAGACGCCATGTTCCTCAAAGAAATCGAAACGCGGCCGGCGGAAGGGATGACCAAACTCGCCTTCAATCAGTTGCGTGGCGCCGGCGAAGCCATTCCTGAGATTCTGCATCTCTTTCGTTTCAAGCGGCGCAGCACGAATCATCTGGTCCGATTTACGGAAGAAATCATGCGCGGCCCTTCCCCGATTTCGCCCGGAATGCGGGAATTGATCGGGGCTTACTTTTCAAAAAAGAATCGATGTTCCTTTTGCAGTGACGCCCATGCGGCGTCGGCTGCGGGTTATCTGGAGGAGGGCCTGGTCGATGAAGTTCTGCGGGACGTAGAGACTTCACGTCTGGATGCGGCGCACAAAGCGTTGTTTCGTTACATCGGCAAATTGGCCGAGCACCCATCCCAGGTGACAGACTCGGACATCCGCAAGCTCAAGGAAGCGGGCTGGAGCGAAGAAGCCATTTACGACGCGCTCACGGTGGCTTCGGTCTTTAAGTTCTACAACACGTGGAACAACGGCGCGGGCGTGCAGAACATGACTTCCACGGACTACCTTTTCAGCGGCCAGGTGCTGAACACGCTGGGCTATTGCATGGACTTCAAGTTGACGCGGCTCGTGAAGCTTGTGGCGGGAAAGTGCAAGTCCGTGGCCAGGATTTTGTTGCGCAACCGAGGGGCCGTCCAGGCCGCCGAACCCACACGGGAATGGCCGGAAAAAAAGCCCGCGTCAGCAAATATCGCCTGACATGCGAGACCACCCGCATTCTCACGGCAGATGAGAAGCGTTTCTTCGAGGGTGGCAGGCGACAACATTTCAGCTCGTGATGAAGAAGTATTTTAGCTGCCTGGTAGCAATCATCCTGGTGGCGATTTGTTACGCCTTCACCGGACCGCCCACGCTGAGCTCACCCGAAAGGGCTGTCCTTGCTGCTAGATTCAGCTTCAAAAAATCTCCTCTCCCTGAAGTTCCCGACCATCCGCCCTACAAGCTCGTGCGCCAGGTCCATCCCAGTCTCGAACGCATCTCGGCCTGGGTTTCTTCCCTCGGCGCCGCCGCCACGCTGGCAGATCTCGATGGTGACGGCCTGCCCAACGATCTTATCTACGTCGATCCTCGCACGGACCTGGTCACGATCACTCCGGTGCCGGGCACGGGTGAGCGCTACAAACCCTTCGCTCTGGATTCGTCCTTTTGGCCTCACAATTCCTACGATCTCTCCACTATCGCGCCCATGGGCACTCTCGCCGGCGACTTCAACGAAGATGGTTTGCTCGATTTGATGATCTATTTCTGGGGACGAACGCCGGTGATCTATTTGAGTAAGTCAGACGCCACGGCGGGGATGCCTCGCTCCCTCACCATGTCAGTTTTTGCTCTGCGCGAACTCGTTGATACCGGCGAGCGCTGGTATTCGACCTGCGCGACGCAAGCCGATCTCGATGGCGATGGCCACGTCGATCTCGTTATTGGCAATTACTTTCAGGACGGGGCGAAAATCCTTCACGCGAAAGACACCGGCGGCACCGTGGTGATGCACGAAGGCCAATCCAAGGCCGCCAATGGCGGCAAAGATAGAATCCTGCTCTGGCAAAATGCGTCCGCGGGCGCCGAGACCCAGGTGCAATTCAAAGAAATTCCCGAGGCTCTGCCGGATGAAATCGCTCGCCAGTGGGCGATGGCGGTTGGCGCGGTTGACCTCGACGGGGATCTTTTGCCGGAACTCTATATCGCAAACGACTTTGGCCCGGATCGCTTGCTGCACAATCAATCCACTCCAGGCAATCTCAAGTTCGCCGTCCTCGAAGGCACGCGCGACCTGCGCACTCCCAAATCCTGCGTGCTGGGACACGATTCCTTTAAGGGCATGGGCGTGGATTTCGGCGACGTGAATGGTGACGGCTTCCTCGACATTTACGTCAGCAACATCGCGACGAAATTTGGCCTCACTGAAAGTCACTTTCTCTGGCTGAGCACTGGCGAGACGGGCCAAATGAAATCGGGCGTCGCCCCGTACGTTCATGGCAGCGAAAAGCTCGGTCTCTCTCGCAGCGGTTTTGGCTTTGATGCGCGTCTCGTTGATTTCGACAATGACGGCGTGCTGGAAGCGATTCAGGCGTGTGGGTTCATCAAAGGCAAAATCAATCGCTGGCCGGAACTACAGGCGCTCGGCACGAGCAACGATCAAATCGTCCACAATCCGCGCTTCTGGCCCAACTTCCGGCCAGGCGCGGATCTAAGTGGAGATGATTGGAATCCGTTCTTCGTGCGCGGTGCCGATGGGCGATACCACGACATCGCTCCGAGTCTCGACTTGGCCAAACCAACGGTCAGCCGAGGCATTGCCGTTGCTGATGTTGATGGCGATGGCCGACTGGATTTTATCACGGCGAATCAATGGGGACCTTCTTACTTCTTCAAAAATGAATCGCCAAATGCCGGCGCATTTCTTGGTCTGCGATTGAATCGCGCGAACGGCTCTCCTGCTATTGGCGCCGTAGCGAGAGTGAACCTGCCGGATGGTCGCAAGCTGGTCTCGCAGGTCGATGGCGGCAGCGGACATTCGGGACGTCGCAGTCCGGACATTCACTTTGGTTTGGGTGCCGCTGAAAAATCAAAACCAGTGCCAGTGGAAATCAAATGGCGCGATGCCGAGGGGAAGATTCAGCAAATGACGCGGCAATTGATTCCGGGTTGGCACACCATCCAGTTGAAAAGCGGGGACGGTCTCGCCAGCGCGCCGCAACAGCAGGCCCTGCGATGAAGACCCAGGCTTTCAACACAACGGTCCTGTTCTATCCGAACAAGAACCCCAAGCTCCGTCTGTTCGCGCTCTGGTATTTCACCACGCTCATGATCGTTTGGAATGTGGTGGGGCACACGGTGCTGGGATTCGAGCAGTCGTGGGCGACGCCGCTCACGGCCATTGCCACTGCCGTCGTTGTCTCCATCTTCCTCGATTGGGTGGATGCTCGAGCCAGGAACCGTGAACTGCGCTTTATGGGCAGCCTTGGAAATTTCCTGAACTTTCTTCCCGCCTGCCTGATTCCCGGATTTGCCTGCGGCATGTTGCTCTACGCCAACGAACGACTGTGGCCAGTGATCTTTGCCGTCGTCCTTTCCATTGGCTCGAAAGTCATTTTGCGCGCGCCGGTGGGCAATGGCCATACCCAGCATATTTTCAATCCATCAAACTTGGGCGTCGCCGTCACGCTCCTCCTTTTTCGGCCGTTCCGATGATTGTCCTCATCACAGGCATTATTATCCACGCGCTGTTCACCGGGCGTTTGCCTCTGGTGGCCGCCTGGGTCGGCGGGTTCATCCTCCAAGGTATCGTTCGCGCCAAAATTTTCGGCGTGCCCTTTTTCGTCCCGCTCATGCCGATGACTAGCGCCGCCTTCATTATTTTTACGCTCTACATGATTCCCGATCCCGCCACGACGCCGCTCAAACCAGCGCGGCAAGTGTTGTTCGGTTTTTCCGTGGCGATGGTCTATGCGATCTCACAGATCCTCCATGTGGTCTTCGGCCTGTTCTTCGCTCTGGTAACAGTGTGCGCCGTCCGCGGCTTGTCGCTCCACGCTTGGGCTTTGTGGCGCAAGTTCCAAGGGGTTTCCGTGGCTGCGCCGCCGGCGCGCGGCTCTCCCGAGCCACAGCAGCAGCGATAGTGCGAGATCGCCTAGAACTTGCCAGGCTACACACGCTGCGGCTCTAGAGAGCCGCGCACCGACACACTGTGGCCCCCTCAGCTTGCGGTGAAAAATGCAGGTTAGAAAAGATTGGCTTCATCAAACATCAAGCCTTGAACAAATCGGGACGCCCGTGGCACTGCGTGCTCGGCTGCGTTTCCAACCCATCGTCTCACTGCATCGCTCTCAGCAGTTTATCCAACGAAACAGTGGCGAAGCTCGTGGCGGAGTCACTCATCGCGTAAGGAATTACGACTTCGCCTCCGTGCAGCAGCGCGCCGCAGGTGTAAACGACGTTCGGCACATAGCCTTCGCGCTCGGCCTCCGTCGGCGCGAGCAAAGGGTCGCGCAGCCGGCCAATCACGCGCGTGGGATCCTTCAAGTCGAGCAGGAACGCCCCGATGCAATACTTGCGCATGGCGCCGACGCCGTGGCTCAGCACCAGCCAACCCGCCTCGGTTTCAATCGGCGAGCCGCAGTTCCCCATCTTGATCAACTCCCACGGTTGAGCAGGCGAGAGCAGGATTTTCGGGTCGGCCCAAAAGTGAATGTTGTCCGAGAACATGATGAGAATATTCTCGTCGTCCTGGCGCGAGATCATCGCGTAGCGGCCGTCAATCTTCCGCGGAAACAGCGCCATGCCTTTGTTCCGCACGCCCGGACCGTTGAGCGTGATGAATTTGAAGTGTAGAAAATCCTCCGTTTCCAGCAACTGCGGGAGAATGATCTTTCCGTCATAAGCGGTGTAGGTCGCGTAATAAAGGAAGGCGCCATCCTCGTCCTGAAAACGCACGAAGCGAGCGTCCTCGATGCCGTTGCTTTGGCTGGGCGAAGACGGAAAGATGACACGTTGCGAAACCGGCTGACCTTCGGCAAAGCGCACTTCGTAATTCGATTCCGCGAGCAACCGGATACCGCGCGCGGCCCGCTCCGCCGCCGCGTCGGGTGCTTCGGCGTGCTTGCGCTCTGCCGGCAGGACGCCCAGCAGTTCGTTCATGGTGAACGAATCGTGAAGTTGATCCAGCACGCTGAGACAAAATTTGTTCTGCAGCCCCAACTCCTGAAGCTTGCGCGCGAAGAGCGGTTTATCGTACGCGGGATTGGGGACCCGCTCCGGCTCCGTGGCAAATTCCACCGGCGGTGTGAGCGTGATCCGATGCCGCGCGCTCAGGACGCCGACGCGAAACGTGATGGATGAGATGTGCCCCTCACCCGTTGCCCGCAAGCTCAGGATGAAACGCAGCGCACCGCGCGGCAGTCCGCTCTGGTCCGGGTGCGGCACAATGGACGGATTAAACAACGCCGCGGATTCGGGAGAATACTCGTGCGTGAAGTAAGCGCCGATGAGCGCCTGGCGCTTCAACGAAGGTTTCTTTAGACCGAAGATGAGAGGGCGCACTTTCGCAAAACGATTGTGGAAATATTTCTCCACCGCGTGATGCCGATCGCCGAACTCCGCCAGCACGCTGCCGATCAAGCGCGCGACTTCCGCCTCGGGCAAAGCCATGACCTGCGACACGATTCTTCGCGCGATTTCCTCGGTCGTCGGACGGAAAGGACGCATCAGGACGCGCGAGCGGTCGGGAACCAATATTGGTCCAATACGTTTAGCGTGGGCGGCGGGCGGATTGAGCTTGGTCATAATTTTTTCTGCCATGAGAACTCACGGGCGACGATCATTTCCCGGACGGTTCCTTAAAACTGGTGATGGTGTTTTGCAGCGCGCGCATCTCCGTCAGCGCCAGCAGGAAAGCGAGCGTGGACTCCGCACCCTGGTTTTGACTCAACCGATCCACGTGCAATCCATCGCGACAGCCGCCGGTGGTTGCGTCGTAAAGCGCCAAGCCCAAATCGTTGCGCCCGAGGAACCACTCGAAGGCACGGCGCGCTTCCGCCACCCAGAAGGCATCGTTCGTAGCCTGATAGGCTTCGATGCAAGCCGATACCGTGGCCTGGGCTTCGATGGGTTGTTGATCAAAAAGAGCGCGCTCTTTGCCGCGCGGATAAAATCCATTCGTGCCAATGGGCCGAAAGGAGCCGGCGTCCGAAGTCTGCATTTTCACCAGCCAGCGCAACGTCTTCAACCCGAGTTCCAGCATGGAAGAATTGTTCATGGAACGCCCACTGAGAATCATCGCGTGCGGCAATTTCCCGTTGGCGTAGGAAACCGTGTCCTCAAACCAGTGCCAATCCCCCGTCGCGGCATCCGCGTAACGCTGCACAAGTTTCGCCGTGAGCAGTTCGCGAAATTGCGTCACACGCCGGTCGCCGCTCAGGCGCTGCAGGTATTCATCGATGCCCACCAGCGTGAACGCCCACGAACGCGGTGACGTGAATTGGGCCGCCGCGGGCAGCGCCTGTTCGAAGAGTTGGGCCGCCAGCATTTGGAAACTGCCCTGCCCCGCCTGCGCCACGCACAGTCCGAGTGCCCAGAGCGACTGGCCCTGGCAATCCTCCGAGCCGACTTCATCGAGCCAGCGGCGATCGAAGCTCATGAAGTTGTGGAACCGCCCGCGCTTGCGGTCGAAGGCGTGGTTCAAGAACGCGGCATACGTGGCCGCGCGCTTGCCGATGCGTGGAGAACCGTGACCCAACCGCTTCAACATCAACGCAAGCACCAGAGCGCGCGCGTTATCGTCCGTACAATAGCCTTCCGTGAAATTTGGAACGGTGAAACTTGCGTGCTGAAAGATCCCGGTCGAATCGCTCAGACGAAACAGATGGTCGAGTTTTAATTCCGGCAGCTGGCCCGGCTGTTCGTCGAGGGTCTTGATGGGCGACGATTTCGTTCCCACGAAACTGTGGTCGTGACGCGCCTGCTCGAACGACTTCACGTAAAGCCTGGCCACGCGTCCCCACACCATGTCACGGCCCAGCTTATACGCGTTCTTGCGCATCGAGTGGCGCAACGTTTCATCGCGCAGCAATTCCACCACGGCGATAGCGATGGCCTGTGCATCGCGAAACGGCACGAGCTTGCCGCGCTCTGCCGTCAGCAATTCCGCCGCGTGCCAGTAGGGCGTGGACACCACGGCGTTCCCCGCGCCGAACGCGTAGGCCAGCGTGCCCGAAGTGATTTGCGATTCGGTCAAGTAGGGCGTGAGATAAATGTCCGCCGCGCCGATGAAACGCATCAACTCCTCCAGTTCGACGAAACGATTGAAGAACACGACATGTTTCTGCACACCGAGATCCTTCGCGAGCCGCTCCAGCGTCAGGCGATACGCCTCGCCTTCATCCCGCAGCAAATTCGGATGCGTTTGCCCGAGCACGATGTAAACGACGTTGGGAAATTCGCGAATGATGTCCGGCAGCGCGCGCAAGGCGTATTCGATGCCCTTGTTGGGCGACAGCAAACCGAACGTGAGCAATACCTGCTTGCCTGCGACGGCGAACTCGTCTTTGAAATAATTCGGATCCGCAAACGGCATGTCGGGAATGCCATGCGGGATGAGATCGATCTTGGCCTCCGGTGTCTGATAAACGTCGCGCAAAAATTCGCGGCCTCGTTCACTCATCACGACGAGCCGGGTCGAGAGGCGAATCAAGTCGCGCATGACGCGGAGTTGTTCCCCATTCGGCTCGCGCAACACCGTGTGCAGCGTCGTGACGATCGGCATGCGCAGTTCGCGCAACAGCGCCAGCACATGACTGCCCGCCGGCCCGCCAAAAATGCCAAACTCGTGTTCGACGCAAAGGACGTCCACGTCGCTGATGTTCAGGAAATCCGCGGCGCGCAGATACGACGGCAGGTCCTGCTCCGCGATCTCGAAGCGCACCTCCGGCGGATAATCGTAGCCTTCCTCGATGTCATTCACCGGCACGACGGGGCATTGCATGGCTGGAAATTCCGCCGCTACCGCGCAGCGTAAATCGGTGGTGAAGGTTGCAATGCCGCACTTCCTCGGCAGGTAATCGCCGAGAAACACGACTTTGCGAATGCTGAATGATTTCTCCATCGGGTTACTCTCGCCTCAGCCGGCTCACTTGTTGACAGCTATTGCCGGCAGCCTTGAATCAGAAGTTGATGTTGACGCTTCAACGAAGAACGCGTGGCGCTTCGAAAGCAACTTGAGGATAAGAATGGAGCACTTCGGTAGCTATGGGGTCTATACCCCACAACCTGCCGTTCAGCCATGAGTCTGCGGGCGACAAAGACAGCGTGCCGGAACGCAGTCACTGGGGTGCCACCGCAGCCTGGCAATTTCCTCGGCCGCCACGACCAACGCGGTGCCGTTCGCAAAGGCCACGGCAATCGCCGCCTCTTTCGGCAGTAGGCGCGACGTGTTTCAATATTTGAGATGAAAACCGACGCCACAAAATATTTTCTCTACGTTCGGAAATCCACTGACGATGACAAACGGCAGATCCTTTCCGTCGAAGCCCAACTCCGCGAAGTGAAGGAATTTGCAGAGAGCGAAGGCACTAAACCTCGTGGCCGAGTTTGTTGAACGACAATCTGCAAAAATCCCAGGTCGTCCGGTCTTCAACGAAATGCTTCGACGCGTCGAAGCCGGTGAAGCACAGGGAATAGTTTCATGGCAACCGGTTGTGGGAACGGTTGAAAGAAAAAGGGTTCACGGGGCGCTGGTGAAGCTCAACGAGACGTTGAGCAAAGTGAGCTTCTTCGTTCTGGCGCCCTATAGCGATGCCTTTTTCGTGCAGGCGTTCGAGCGGGAATGCACGGAGACGTTCTGGACGGGACACGTCAGTGCTTTCGAGTTCTTCGGCGGAGTGCCACACACTATCACCGGTGATAACACGCGCGTGGCGGTGTCGTTTCTCACCGACGCCAATCCGCCAATCACTTCTCGCAACTGGCTGCGCCGTCGGAAGACCTGGCGCGGCGTTTGATAACGATCAGTGAAAACCGGTTGGAACTGTTGATGGTGGAAGCGCGGGAGGAGCGCGAACGCCTCCTGCTGGCGCTCGGCGTGGCGTTGTTTGCCTTTCTCGCCGGAGCCGCGCTGACCATCGCGATCGTGGTGTTGCTTTGGTCGTTCTCGCCCGTCGGAGTTCTGCTCACATTCGGTGAGGATGAGATTGTTCGCATGACGCGGAAACAAAAATGAGTTGATCCGCAACGCTTCACTTTAAGATCGTCTGCTGTGTGTAAAGCGAAAGGAACAGATTGCCTGTTGACCTCCGCTATGGCTTTTATGAAGACGAGATTCACAGTTCGCGGGTCGATTGAACTCGACGACATGGTGCGCAAGTATCCGTCGATCAAAGTTCACACGGGCCTTCTCTCGCCGGTGTGAGTTCGCTGCGAGAATAAAACCATGTTCTTAAACGTACGCATAAGTTTCGACCGACGCCAAATATGATCGGGAGTAATGTCATTCGTTCGTTGCTGACCATCGCGCTGGCCTACTACGGCCTCATTGCCAATTCCCCGGCACAGACGGCGCACTCGCTTCCGACCAATTCAATTAGCGTTTCCAAAACACCAACCGCCGTCGCGCAAGCCGTTGTTCTTCCCCAATCAATCCCAGATCCCCTCGAACCCTTAAATCGCGCTACCTGGGCCTTCAACCGTGGACTCATGACCGGAGTGATCAAACCCACGGCCCGAGGCTATCGCTTCATTGTCGTGAAACCGGTCCGGACTGGAATCGGAAATTTCGGGCGGAACGTCACGTATCCGGGACGGCTCGTTAACAACCTACTGCAAGGAAAATGGACCGGTGCGAAAGATGAAACTGACCGGTTCTTCTGCAATACGTTCGCTGGGGGAGCGGGATTTTGGGACGTGGCAACCAAATGGAAGATTCCCAAATCCGACGCGGATTTCGGGCAGACGTTTGGCCAGTGGGGTTGGAAGCCGGGATGCTACTTGATGTTGCCGATTTTTGGCCCGAGCAACGAACGCGATACCGTTGGCTTCGCTGCGGACACGGCGGCAAATCCACTGACCTATTTCACTCCCTTTCCTTTTAATCCGGAAAATCCGCTCACGTATGTGAGTCCTTACACTTACTATTCTGCCGCGACCACTTACAACAACCTCAGCGACACCGTGGATTCCTCCGTCCGCTTCACTCAAACTCAAAAGGATCCATATTCCATACTTCAGTATGCCTGGACATTCGCGCGCGAAAACCAGATCGCCGATTTCCAGGTGAAAGGGGAACAGGATGAAGCTTCGCTGGAAACACTCCAATCCGTCTTTTTTAGTTTCAAAGATCCTGAGTTCCCGAACCGCGCCCAGACCCGGTCCGTTTCCATTCCCGCCACGGGCCGGAAATTGAAGTTCACGTTTTGGTTGCAGCCGGCGAAAGCACCTGTCGTCTATATCGTGCCCGGTCTGGGCTCGCATCGCCTGGCCGATGCGGCGCTGGCGTTGGCAGAGTTGGTTTACTCGCAAGGTTTTTCTGCGGTGTGCGTCAGCAGTCCATACAACTATGAGTTTATGGAACAAGCTTCCACCGTAGCCATGCCGGCCTACACTCCAGTCGATGCTCACGATCTGCACGTCGCTCTGACTAGCATCGATCGGCGACTAACCGCGTTGTATCCAAATCGGGTGGGCGCCAAAGCGTTGATGGGATATTCGATGGGCGCATTCCAAGCTTTGTTCATTGCCGCGACCGAATCAACGAACGAGACTCCGCTGATCAAATTCGATCGCTACGTGGCCATCAACACACCGGTGCGATTTCTCTATTGCATTTCCCGACTGGACGAGTTTTATCGCGCGCCGTTGGCTTGGCCCGCCGATGAGCGAACGGCCAACATTGAAAATACATTTCTGAAAGTGGCGGCCTTGAGCAAGAGTTCGCTCACACCGCAAGCCTCGCTACCCTTCGAGGGCGTCGAGTCCAGGTTCCTCATCGGATTGACGTTTCGCTTCACCCTGCGTGACATGATTTTCAGCAGTCAGCAGCGATACGATCAGGGAATCCTGAAACATCCGATCAACAAACTACGGCGCGTTCCAGGCTATCGCGAAATTCTTGAGTATTCCTATAAAGATTACTTCGAGAAATTTGCCACTCCCTATTTTCGGAGCCGAGGCATTGACTTGGCCGCGCCGGAAGCGCTGGAAAAAGCCGGCGATTTGCGAGCCTATGGCGCCACTCTCCGAGCCAACGGGAACGTGCGGTTGATCGCGGCTCGGAACGATATTCTGTTGGCGGACGAAGATATGGAATGGCTTGAGGCCACCTTCGAGCCGCAACGAATGACGATCTTCGAGAAAGGCGGTCACTTGGGGAACCTAAATCATCCCGCCGTGCAGAAGGCGATCTTGGGAGCACTCGAAGGGCTGAGGCCACCCCCTGTTACTGGAGTGACCCGGGATCGTTCCGCGGGCAGGCCCGCGCCGGTTGCACCACGCTGAACCACCCCATAGGCAGAGGAGCGGGAACGCCTACTGTCACCTTCGCTAGCTTCAAAGACGGCAATCGAATTTCACCGGAACGCGTCGCATCTGGGACAGTATGAAATTCGAGGGCACAGGTAGCGGACTAGCCAACGTTCAACGGATTATCCTTCGCCACGGCGGCAAGATTTGGGCGAAAGGGGTGATCGATGACGGCGCAACGTTTTCTTTTTCGCTTCCGAAGAAAGGCTTAACCGCCTTCCGACAGAAACCATGCCCAGTAACGGAGTCTCGGGGTTCAGAAGGATCACCCTGATTAAACCACCAATCGCGCAACGCCGAGATGCGTTCAGCTAAGGGGCCGGGTCGGCCTGTGCTATTCCGGCTTCGTTTTCGGAAAGGAAAAGTAGAACGTTGCGCCGCCGCCAACGACGCCTTCAGCCCAACACCGGCCACCATGACGGCCAATAATCCGATTCACGTTGGCCAGCCCAATACCGGTGCCTTCGAATTCTTCCCTGGTGTGAAGGCGTTGAAAAACGCCAAACAGTTGATCAGCCTGTTTCATGTCGAAACCGGCTCCGTTGTCGCGGACAAAGACCACGTCTTCATCTGACTTTCCGTTCTGGCAACCGATTTCAATTTCAGCCGGACTCCGGTCACGCGTGTATTTGACTGCATTGCCGAGAAGATTGACGAAGACTTGGCGGAGCATGGAGTGATCACCCGTTACGATTGGCAATTCGCGAACGGTCCAACGAATATTCCTGCCACCCGTGTCGGGTTCCAGTGAGTGGATTGTCTCTTCGCACAGATGTTTCAAATCAATCCTCTTGGTGTCCAGTGGCACACGTCCGATCCGCGAAAAGCCCAACAGGTCGTCGATAAGTTGACCCATATTCCGTGCTGACCTGGTGATCGCTTTCAACAAGCGCCCATTGTCTTCGCCGAGCGTTGGTCCTGCCTCGGCCGTGAGCATTTGCGTGTAACCGTCGATATGGCGCAAGGGACCGCGCAGGTCGTGGGAGACCGAATATGAAAAGGCTTCGAGTTCCTTGTTGGCGGCTTCCAACTCTGCCGTTCTCTCGATCACTCGCTGTTCGAGTTCCCGATTGAGCGCGGCTCGCTCTTTCTCAGACTCCCTGAGCAGGGCCGCGGATTCTTCTGCGACCACGCGGGCTTTCGCCTGGATCGTGGTGAACCACGCAAGCAAAGAACTCAACAGTGCTCCCGCAATGAGAATCAACGGGGAGAAATTGACCCCGGCTCCCGCTACAAACGCGGGCTTGGGTGAAGCGATCAAAGTCCAGGTGCGGCCGGCGACGACCAGAGTGTTGGTGCCTGTCAGAGCGTTCCCGGTCGAACCAGGCCTCGCTTCAGCGCCGCTATCGTGCATCAAACTCACGGAAGTTAATTGGGTGCCGTCATAGATTTTAAAGCCCAGGAGTGAATTGTGTTGAGAGTTCAACAATGTCTTGAAGAAGTCGTCCGTGGAAAAGGAGCAGTAGACAAAGCCAGACCAATCCCGACTTCGTTCCGCTCTATCGGGCACATTCCCGTTCTTGTAAAGAGGGCCAAGAATGAGAAAGCCAGCATCGCGCGGTCGCTCTGCTTCTGCCGCCAAAGTGAGTTTCCCCGTGGCAGCGGGTTCGCCGGTCTCCACTGCGCGTTGCGCTGCGGTCCGGCGCTCTG
>DATHKK010000040.1:0-4685 GCA_035489355.1 Candidatus Limnocylindria bacterium | reverse complement strand
AGTTCCATGTTCCGTGCCAGAAACTCGATGGCGTCCTGTCCCAAGACGGGATTGTCGCCCACGGAAAACATGCGGCAGAACGCTTTGTTGACGCGCTGCACGCGGAAGTTCAAATCGCAAACCAGGACGCCGTCCTGAATGTTTTCGAAAACCTGGCGCCATTCCTCGCGCGCGATGCGCGCCTCGGCGAGCTGGGATGCGTTCTGGAGTGCGATCGCGGCGTGAGCGGCGAACATCTGCAGCAGCTCGACGTCGGCTTGGGTGAAAGCGTCTTCTGTTTCGCTGTCGATGTTGATGATTCCCAGAATGTGATCCTGGCCGACCACGGGCACGCACAGTTCGGAGCGGACGTTTTCGAAAAGAGAATAGTAGTGCGGGTCGCGGCGCGTATCGCCGCACACATACGCGATGCCCGTGGCGGCGACCCGGCCCGTAATGCCGTCCCCGAGAGCGAGCCGGCAGTTCAATTTTTCGGGCGTCCACCCCGCACCGGCCGTCGCAACTATTTTGAGATGTGTTCGGTTGGCTTCATCCACCAGGACGAGTGATCCGCGACGGGCGGAAACCAGATCACAGGCGTTGGTGAGGATGACCTGCCAGACAGTGGGCAGGTCCTGAATGGATTGATTGACGGCGATGACGACTTTGCGCATCGCTTCGAACTCGGCCAGTTTTCTTTCCAGTGCGCTGCTCGAATCGTTCATCCGCGCTCAACACAGCGGCTTGCGGGCGCGAGAACTTCAATTGATTTGATGCGTGCCTCCCATGAAGCCGGCAGATGAGAGCGCATTTGGAAGATTTTTCGAGCTGCTGCGCGGAACGAGCGGCAAGCCCATTGCCAGTCGCGTTAAAGCCCGCCATGACCTGCGCCGATATTCGCGGAACCACGGGACGGGCGGTTGAAGCACGCCGGACGCGTGCTTGCCGCACTTTTCGGTTCAGGCAATGAGGCGCGCAAACAAATATTTCAAGCAGCGGCCGCGGGCAAACCAGACGAACTGGCGCGCCGCGGTGCTGGCCCTGGCATTGCTTGGTGTGACCGCGTTGTGCGCGGACGAAGCCGTGCAAGAGGAGTTGCGCGAACTGCGAAAACAAAATCGGTTGTTGCAAGAGCAGTTATCCAAACAGCAACAGATCATCGACTCGCTCAGCACGAAAGTAGCCGGCATCGAGCGGGCGCAACTGACGCGCGACGAGATTTCCACTGGCGACAAACCTTCCGGCGCGAACTCCATCGTACAAAAGATTTCCAACCAAGCCCGAGTCAACATCAGCGGGCAGGTTGCGGCTGGTTATTTCAAGACGGGAGCCGACGGCCAGCATCCGCACGGCGAGTTTCGGCTGGATGAAGCGCGCATCTTCTTCGACGCGAAAGTCTGGGAGGACGTTTATGGCTACGTCGAGGTGAACGCGATGACCCGCGAGGGTTATGACGATGGGGTGCGGTTGGGCGAGGCTTACATCGATTTCGAGCGCGTGTTGAAATGGAACGATCTTGAGTCGCTTCTGAACGTGCGGCTCGGACGGTTCTACATCCCATTCGGCGAAGAGTATTCCGTTCGCTACGCGATCGATAATCCGCTGATCCTTCATTCGCTCGCTGATTTCTGGGGCGTGGATGAAGGCATCGAACTCTACGGATCGCATGGCCCGGTTCAATACGCGGTGGCCGTGCAGAATGGCGGGCATTCGCCGACGTTCGAAGCCACATCGGACAAATCGGTGACGGCGCGGATTACTTATCAGCCGAAACAATGGTTGAAGGTCAGCGCCAGCGGATTTCGCACGGGTGATCTTTCCGTCGAGGAAGAAGGGATCTCGGAGATGTGGTTTGCGAACGGATTCTTTCGCTCGCTCGGCAATCCCAACACCACGCTCTTTCATGCGGATGTAGCAGAGGGCGACGTGGAGTTTCTGTTTTCCAAAGGCCATCTGAAACTCACTGGTGGCGGCATTCGTTACGACGACAACGATCGCGCTGCGAACAACCACCGTGACGCTTATTTCTACTCCGCGGAAGGAGTGTTCCGTTTCGCCAAAAAGTTTTACGGTGCGGCGCGTTACAGCCAGATCATTGCGGACAAAGGATTGCCCCTCGTGGGGACTGGCAGTTGGTCGGAGTATTTCGAAGAGGAGCTGACGGAAAATCTTTGGCGCCTGAGCCTCGGGCTCGGCTTCACGCCGAATCCCAACCTGGTTTTCAAAATTGAGTATGCGTTCGAGCGCGGGCGCGAGGTGGGCGGCGATTCGCGAAACCACGAAGACTTTTTCGGCGCCCAGGCTGCGCTGCGTTTCTGATGCAACGGCTCCTTCTCATCTTGATTGGAATGCTTGCAGCGTCGCTGGCTTCCGCTGGCACCATCACCGGCATAGTCACGGCACAGGGCAAAAACGAAGCTGAAGGCGCGGCAGGCGGCGGACGTTACGACAGCCGCAAATTCAAGTTCGTCGAAAAAATCAATTACGCCGAGTTGCGTGACTTCGTGGTGTTCATCGACGGTCCCGTGACGAATACCGCGCGTGCGACCAATCTCTTCAAGACCGTGCTCACACAGAAAGACGCGATGTTCAAGCCGCACGTGCTGCCGGTTTATTTGGGGACGACGGTACGATGGCCCAACGAGGATGACATTTTTCACAATGTGTTCTCCATGTCGGAGCCGAAGGAATTCGATCTGGGTCTCTACAAAGGCAATCCCACGAACAAGGCCGTGAAGTTCGACAAATCGGGCCGCGTGGACGTGTTCTGTTCCATTCACTCAGACATGCATTGCATTGTGCTCGTGATTCAGAATCCCTGCTTTGCTTCCACTGACGCGAAGGGCCGTTACTCGATCAGCGATGTGCCGCCGGGAACCTACAAGTTGAAGGCGTGGCACGAGCGTTTGCCGCCGCAGACTAAGGAAATCACGGTGCCGGAGAGCGGCCCGGTGAAACTTGATTTCACTTTGGGCATTCACAATTTGCCGCAGTACTGAGCCATGAAGCCTTCGTTCTTCAAACGCGCGCGTTTTCAGACGAAGGTGCTGGTGCCTGTGATCGCCGTGATGATGCTTCTCATGGCCGTGACCATGTTTGTGGTAAACCAACGGCTCGAAGTGCAATGGCAGAAAGAGGCGGACGAAGCCCTCCAGACTGCCAGCGCCGTTTTCAAAAGCTCACAAAAGGAACGGCAACGAACGTTGCAATTGCAACTTCGGGGCATTCCGAATGCGCCTCACTATCGAGCCGCATTTCAGCAGGGCGACGGCGCAACCATCCAGGACCTGCTAGACAAGATGCCGCTGGATTTTCCCGTGGACCTGATCCTTTACAGGAGTCTCGATGGCAAAACGGTGGCGACATCACGCCGCGATCCTTCGCTCGACGCAGCCGACTTCGAGAACAACAGCGAAGCTTCCTGGCGGCAGGCGCTCGAGGGACTGGCAGGCGTGGATACTATTCGCATCAGCGATCGGCTCTTTGACGCTGTGTCGCTGCCGGTGACGCTGCCCGTGTCCGGCGAGGTGATTGGCGCGCTCACATTCTGCATAAAGTTCGGCGAACCACAGGCACAAAAGCTCAGTGAAATAACACGCTGTGGTATCGTGCTCATCGCGAACAATCATATCGTGGCCTCTTCGTTGCAGCGGCGCGATCTGCTTCAAGAGTGTCTGAATCTCTTTAGTGCCGCTTTGCCTGGGCGAGCCGTGGCCGCGGCGAGGGACGCAGATCGTGAGATCACCGTACCCGAAGAGAATTTTCTTTGGCGCGCGGAGAAGTTCGAGTCGATGAGCGGCGATCCGAAGCTCGGCTATGTGCTGCTCTACTCAAAAGCTGCCGCGCAACAGGAATTGCGCGCGACGCAGCGCACGATCGTTTTCGTGAGTCTCGCTGGCATTTTATTCGCGATCGCCGTGGTCTGGTTTTTCATTCGCAACACCACACGTCCATTGCGCCAGCTTCGTGACAGCGCGGAAGCGGTGGGTCGCGGCGATTTCACGCATCGGGTCAACGTCACCTCGCACGATGAATGCGGCGAGCTGGCGCGCGTGTTCAATCAGATGACCGAGAACGTGCAGGCCTCGCGGCAAAAACTCGAAGAGTCCGTCACGCGTTTGGAAAACACACGCGCGCAACTCGTGCAAAGCGAGAAGCTCTCGGCCATTGGCGAATTTGTGGCGGGCGTGACGCATGAGTTGAACAATCCACTCACGTCGCTGCTGGGATTTTCGGAGTTGTTGCAACAGACCAGCGTGGACGAACGGCAAAAGCGTTTCGTGGATCGCATCGCCGGGAGCGCGCGCCGCTGCCAAAAGATCGTGCAAAGCCTGCTCAGCTTCGCGCGTCAGCACGCGCCCGAGCGCAAGGTCACCAACTTGAATGAAGTCGTCGAGGCCGTGATGGAGATCATGGCGTATGAGATGCGCACCAGTAACATTGAAGTCGTTAAAGAGCTGGAGGCTGATTTGTCAGCCGTGCTGGTGGATTCGCATCAAATCCAGCAAGTGTTTCTCAACCTCGTCAATAACGCCCGGCAAGCTATGGAGGGGCATCAGTCCGAAGGCCGGTTGCGCGTACGAACGGAGGCGTTGCATGGTCGCGTGCGCGTAACTTTTCTGGACAACGGGCCAGGCATCTCAGAGGAAAATTTGAGAAAGGTTTTCGATCCATTCTTCACGACCAAAGAAGCGGGAAAGGGGACG
>DATHKK010000039.1:0-3332 GCA_035489355.1 Candidatus Limnocylindria bacterium | reverse complement strand
GCTGATAATCCTGGGTTTGTTGGTGTTCTTGATCGGAATCGGAATCTTCCAGTGAGGATTGAAGGAATGAGGAGTTTCCGATGAACGAGTTGATTCCTAACCATTGCATCCGCATCAAGCCTAACCTCCAAGCATAGCTTTTGACCGGAGCACTCGCGGGGGGGAACGTGGATTGGAACAAAGACACACACGCGCGCGAACGGAGCGTCGATGCAACGCGTATTGAACGAGCCTGCCCTCGTTTAACCCAGCTTGAGTTGCAACAATCCGACTTCGAGCGCTAGCGCCTCCTGCACGTTCGAGTTCAACTGCCGTTGGAGCCGTTCCATGACTCGCAGGTTGCCGACGGCGGCGGGCGCATCGATGCGCGAAGCCAGCGCGGCGGCGGTCGGTTGAAGCGCGGGGAACGTCGCGGTTTGCGTTCCAGCGAGCGCGCTCAGCCACACATCGCGCAGCCAGAATTGCAAACCGGTCAGCACGTCGGCGCGCTGGCGGCGATACTCGGCTTCAATCGCGGCCGCGAGTTCGTCTTCCCATTTCTCACGCAGCTTCGGATCGATATCGTCGTATTTTTCGAGCGGCGACTTCGCTTCCAGATCGGTCACGATGGTTTCTTTCAACTCGTTCAGCCGTTTCAACAGCACGGACAGAAGCCGATAACGGCTCAAGAGTGAACCGCGTTCGGCCACGGCGGTTTCGCTGAAGTGTTTGAGCCAGGCGAGAAATGTTTCATCGCGAAAGCGTCCGCTCTCGCCTGCAAAGGTCAGGCGCAGACAGCGCGACAAAATCGTTTCCAGAATTTTCCCCGGCGCGGTGGAGAGCAAAATCAGCACGGAACGCGGCGGCGGCTCTTCCAGCGTTTTGAGAAATGCATTGGCTGCGTTCGTGTTCAACCGATCGGCGCCGACGATGATCGACACCTTGTACTCCGCCTCCGTCGGTTTGAGAAAGATGGTCTGCATCAGGTCGCGCATCTGGTCGGTGGTGATGATGCGCGATTTTGATTCCGGGCGAATCCACCGTACATCGGCGTGCGTGCTGGAGTCGATCTTTCGGCAAGCCGCGCATTGATCGCAGCAATCCGTGACGCCATTCGTGCCGCGCCGTTCGCAATTCAACGTCTTCGCGAGAGTGCGCGCGACCACTTCGAGATGGCCGAGGTCATCGCCGGAAAATAAATAAGCATGGCCCAATCGTCCACGGGCGAGGCTGCGCTGGAGCAACTCCACGGCGGGATCTTTTTCTTTGAACTGACTGAAGGACATGGAACGAACTCAAGTCTCCGGCGTGGGCGGCTGCGCTCCCGGCATGTGCCGCACCAGCAGCGGAATGCTCCCGATGTGGTTGTTCGCGACCGCCACGTCGATGCCGTAAAGTCCCGCGCGCTCGAAACGCAGTTGCTGGATGTTGATGATGAAATTGCGCGAGATGAAACTCGTGTCTTCGGGCACCTGCACGTCCACCGGAATATCGATGCTGGGCATGACGAGTTTCCCGTCCTCGTCCACGAAGTTGAGCTTCAGCTCCTTGTGCCCCTCTTCCATTTTGCTGAAGACGAGCCGCAGAGCGATGGAGCATTGCGGATGCACGGCCGGCAATTGGCCGGCGTTGATCGTGTCGAACGTCCCGAGAATGTTGAGTTTGCCGTGCGAATCGGTGGCAGCGTCGCAGAGCGCGGCGATTTGAATATCCATACCCGACGCGAGTGTAGGCGAGGCGCAACGTTTCGCACGTGGAAAGTGCTACACTTTCGCGGCAGCACGTTGTTTTTGCGCGTCCATGATCGTCTTGACCAGTCCATCAATGGTGTGGATGCCCGCTTCAAGCGTAGGCTCCAGATCGAGCGCACGGATCGCTTTGGAAGTTTCGGGACCGATCGAAGCGGTTTTCAGCTTGGGGAACTTCTTGATTAACTCAGGCAAGTTGAACCGCGCGTGAAAGTTTTCCACGGTGGAACTGCTGGTGAAGGTGATCCAATCTGCCCCCTCTTCCAGCAATCGCGCCGCGGCCCCGGTCCGGTCTTCCGTCTCGGGCACGGTCTTGTAAACCGCCACATCGTCCACGATGCCGCCCATGGCTTCGAGCGCGCCCACGAGGTCCGGGTTGGCCACCTGCGCGCGCAGCAGCAGCAGGCGCAGATTCTCGATGTCCTGAAAATCCTTGAACGCTTCCGCGATTTTGTTCGTGAGATACTCTTCCGGCATCAGATCCACTTTCAGATGCAGTTCCTTGAGCTTCGCCGCCGTGGCGGGACCAACCGCAGCGATGCGCAACCCCCCGAGCGCGCGGATGTCCTCAAAGCTTTTGAAAAAATAGTCAAAGAATTGCGTCATACCGTTCGGGCTGGTGAAGATCACCCAATCGTATTCGCCTAAAGCTGACATTGCCTCGACCAGCGTCTGGCGATCATCTGGCGCTTCGATACGGATCGTGGGAATCTCCAGCACCTCGGCGCCCCGCTCGGTGAGTTGGCTGGACAATTGGCTAGCCTGCTCGCGCGTGCGCGTCACCACGATGCGCTGGCCAAACAGCGGGCGACTCTCAAACCAGTTCAGCTTATCGCGCAAAGTGACCACGCCGCCGATGATGGTGACGGCTGGCGCCTTGAAGTCTTCCTTCACCACTACATCGGCGATCGTCTCAAGCGTGCCTTCGATGGATTGCTGCCGGCCAGTTGTGCCCCAACGAATCATTCCGACAGGAGTGCTCGTCGCCATGCCGCCGGCCATGAGCGAAGCCGCGATCTCTCGAATACGTTCCACGCCCATGAGGATCACTTTCGTGCCCGGCAATTTCGCGATTTGATTCCAATCCAGCGCCGCCTCCTCCTTCGTCGGGTCTTCGTGCCCCGTGATGACCGTGAAACTGGAACAGTGATCGCGATGCGTGAGCGGGATGCCGGCGTAGTTTGGCCCGGCCACGATGGACGAAATGCCGGGCACCACTTCGAAAGGAATTTTCGCCGCCGCGAGTTCTTCCGCTTCCTCACCGCCACGGCCGAAGATGTAAGGATCTCCGCCCTTCAACCGCACGACCGTTTTGCCCGCGCGCGCTTTCTCCACGAGCAACGCGTTCAATTCATTCTGCGGAATGGCATGGTCCTTGGCGCGTTTGCCGCCGTAAATGATTTCCGCCGACCTGGGCGCGAGCCGCAACAGATCGGGATTCACCAACGCATCATAAACCACCACGTCCGCGCGGCCCAGCAACTCCGCGCCGCGCAAGGTGAGCAAGCCGGCATCGCCGGGACCAGCGCCCACCAGATACACCGTTCCATTTTTCATCCGCGCGAGCGTAGGTGGGGACTACGCGGCGTGCAACCTGTGCGGGAG
>DATHKK010000038.1:0-2077 GCA_035489355.1 Candidatus Limnocylindria bacterium | reverse complement strand
CGTGGTTGGCGCGAAACCCAGCCGATCTGGACAACACCATGCGACAATTCCAAACCACGCCGCGCCCCACGGACGTAATGCTGACTTTGTTTGTAGCCATGGAACTACTGGAAAAGCGCGACGGCGTTTATCACGTGACGGCCCAGGCGCGGGAGCATTTGTGCGCCGGCTCGCCTTGGTTCCTCGGCCCGTACTACGCATCACTCAAAGAACGTCCCGTATGCCAGGATCTTTTGAAAGTTCTGCGCTCCGGCAAACCCGCAAACTGGGGCAGTGAAAAGGGCAAGCAGGATTGGCACAAGTCGATGGAGACGGAGGAATTCGCCACGCAGTTCACGGCGGCCATGGACTGCCGGGGCGTGTATTTGGCGCAAGCCGCGGCCAAGCAACTGGATCTAAATTCGCGGAAGACGTTGCTCGACATCGCCGGTGGCAGCGGCATCTACGCCTGCTCTTTCTGCGCGCATTTTCGGGATTTACGCGCCACGGTTTTGGAAAAGCCGCCGGTCGATCAGATCACCGCGCGCGCCATTGCGAAGCGCGGCTTTAGCGAACGCGTGTCAGTCGTCGCCGGTGACATGCTCACTCAACCGCTGCCGACAGGGTTCGACGCACATCTCTTCTCCAATGTGCTGCACGACTGGGATGTTCCGGTGGTCAGGCAGTTGATCCAGAAATCCTTCAATGCGCTCACACCGGGTGGGCTGCTCGTGATTCACGATGCGCACTTGAACGAGGAGAAGAGCCGACCACTGCACGTCGCGGAATACTCGGTCATGCTGATGCACTCGACCGAAGGGCGGTGCTATGGAGTTACAGAAATGGCGGAATACCTGCGCGAAGCAGGGTTTTCAAAAATTGAGTTCAAACCAACAGCGGCGGCGCGAAGCGTCATCACCGCGGAGAAGGCCTGATTATTTTCCGACCAGCACCGCGAAGAAGCCTTTGTTCTCGACCTGCTTCTGCCGGACTTTCATCTGCCCCAGCACGGACTGCCACGTGATGTAAAGCTTGTGCCACTGGTTCTCGATGTTGCGCAGCACTCCTTCGTTGCTCTCGCTCAGGAATCGCATCGACGGCACAGCGGTCATCAGGTTGTGGACGTCGTCGCGCGTGACCTGTGAGCCATCCAACACGGCGAGGATGAGTTCGAGTTCCTGGGTGATCACGCTCTTGACCTCCATGAACTGGTTCTCATCGTCCAAGGTGAATTTTTTGAAGCGGGCGAGACCGAGGTAGTGGTTGAACTGCTTCCAGCACTCCAGGTAGTTCTCCATCCGCACGATGATGTCTTGCAATCTTTTGGCACTCATAAACGACTCAGTTCTTGGGCAATGTTTGGGGCGATAAAAAAATCAGGGCCCCGCCGCGCAGACTGCGGGCGGTCAATTTTAGACTTGGATAATAAACGTTTAGTTCCTGTTGAGGCATTTGCGCGAGTTGCGCACCACGGAAGAAAGCCAGCACTCGCTCGCCTATATCGCGCATCTGCGCTTCCGGAAAGGATTGCGGGAGCGTGGAGACCACCACCTTGCCATCGCGGTCGAGTGCGAACGCACCCGAAGGAAGCTTCGGAAGCTTGGCGGTATTTCGTCTCTTAAAAAATCTCATGTTGACCACTTTGCTAAAATGTTTCGCATTGTCTCGCGCACTTCGTCAGAGCGCAGCGTCGAGCGGAAGCCCACGCACAGTTCGCCCTTGCGGCACTCCGCAAGTGCGACATGGTTCACTGGACTCATCCCCGTTATCTGTTGCAACTGCCCCACCTGTAGCTTGTCGCCCAAACTGGCAAAAGCCTTTAGCGACTGATGCGCCCACTCGGACACATGATCGGGCGTTTCCAGCCCCCACGACTTCATTTCACAGCGTGGCTCCGGGCCAACCGACAACACGAACTGCACGCCGTTGAAGCGCGTCAGGCCCATCAAAGGCGATGGCGCATCCAGACTCATGCGAAGCCCATCACCGTGCGCGGCGGCCCCTTCGTCCATCTCCTGCGCAATCTCTAGGAGCAATGCCTGATACGAACTAAAGATGGCACGCGGACGTTCCTCATCGCCCGACATCATTTCGAAGC
>DATHKK010000037.1:0-8037 GCA_035489355.1 Candidatus Limnocylindria bacterium | reverse complement strand
AGCGCGTCGGCACGCGTGAAATGGGCGACGCCATCGCGGCAGCGATTTGATGACCATGTGTTTTGCCGGATGCGGACAATATCTTGTTCGACTGATCGCCTCTGCTACGATGGGCACAATGTTTTCACGACCGTTGCTCCTGCTGCTGCTCATCCCGGGCGCCTTTGCCGCCGAGCGCAAATTCGATTTCAGCGAGGTGGGAGACAGGCAAACACCCACCAATTTTCACAGTTCGGTCACAGGACGCGGCCAGCCCGGCGAGTGGAAAGTGTTGACGGACGAGGTGCCGCTGATTGTGCCGCCCGAATCACCGAAGTCTCCCGTGATTTCCAAACGGGCCGTGCTCGCCCAGCTTTCCAAAGATCGCGATGAGACGCGCGCTCCGCTGTTCATTTTCGATGGCGACTCGTACGCGGATTTTACTTTCAACACGCGTTTCAAAATCCTGAGTGGTGAAGTCGAGCAAATGGCCGGCGTCGCCTTCCGCCTTCAGGACGAGAAAAATTATTACTACGTGCGCGCGAATGCCAAAGACCAGAACGTCGCGTTCTTTCGTTATGTGGACGGCGAATTGATCGCCGCCATTTCGCAGCCGGCGGAAGTAAAGAGGAGCGAATGGAACCACCTGACGGTCGAATGTCGCGGCAGCAAGCTGCGCGCTCTGCTGAACGAACGCGAAGTGCTGCCCTGGACCGAGCCAAACCTCATTCCCTTTCCTGACGGCACGAGCAAAGGCGTGTTCTCTGCGGGCAAGATCGCCTTTTGGACCAAGGCCGACAGCGTTGCCTATTTCACAGACGCACATATCGACTACACGCCGCGCGAACCTTTCGCTCAGGTCCTGATTCGCGAAACCATGCATCAGAACCCGCGGCTTCTCGGGTTGAAAATCTATGGCGTGAACGGCAAAGATCCCTCACCGCGCGTCGTCGCCAGCCACAACGGCAAAGACCTCGGTGAAGCGGGCGACACCGTGGAAAAGAGCTGCATCGAAAAAGGCAGCGCTTACTTCGGCAAAGGCAAGGAACTCGCCGTCGTGACGATGCCGCTGCATGATCGCAACGGCGAAACCGTCGGGGCAGTGCGCGTGGAAATGACCACCTTCTTCGGTCAGACCGAGCGGAACGGCCTCGCCCGCGCGGTGCCGATCGTGAAATCGATGGAAGCGCGCATCAGCTCGGCGAAGGATCTATTGCAGTAGCTGGTTAGCCGGGAATGTCTTCGGGAAATTCAAGCCGGCCTTTGTCCCGGAGGGACATCCGACAATAGCCCAGCGTTGAAACGCTGGGCTATTTTCACAATGTCCCGGCGGGAGAAGGTGTGTCGAGGACGCCTGACGTCTCAAATTCGTTGGAAATTCGGCCTAAAACTTCACGCCCACCGAAGAACGAATCTGCAGATCGTTTTTCGTCACGCCGTCGGCAGGGTCGGAATCGTAAAGGTCCACCACGGACAGGTTCACGAGCACATTCTGCAAGAGCGCATAGCGCAAGTTGGTTTCGAAGCGCGCCCGAAATTTGCCGAGATTCTCGACCTGCGGCATGTATTCGAACTTCTCGTCCCACGACAGCCGCGGCGTGATCTTCCACGTGACGTTTTCCGCCAGGCGAAAAAAGAAAGTGCTCAACGTGTCGCTGTCGGTCCGGTCCTCGTGCTGGTAATTGGCGCCCGCTTCCGTGTTCAGGAAAAAATTCGTGCGTTGAATCAAGTGATAGCCCGCGCCCGGACCAATCTCGTAGCGCAAGTCGATTTTGCGGATCGTGTCGTAGCCCATTCCCGCGATGTTATAGACGTACCACTTTTTCGTGAGGTCGAAGTCCGTTTTGACGGCGCCGTTCATGCGATCGGAGTCGGTCTGGTAAACAAATCGCTTGTCATTTGGAGCGGCGGTTGAAGTATCCAGTTCTTCCACCTGGCTGCGCCCGTAAGTCGCATCGTAGTCGATGACGGTCTTAAACCGGTTCTTCGCGTAGGTGAGCTTGGCCTTGGCGTTGTACACCTGCCGGTTGCGTTCGCTGAAGGTGAGGTCTGTGCCGAGCAGGATTTCTCCGTGCCAATTCTTCAACACCGTCGCGGCGAAAAATGTGTTTGTGGCCGCGATCGCCTTCGCCAGAGCGAGGCCATTCGTTTTCGCCGGCGCATTCGTCGCTGCGACCAGCACGTTCGTTTTTATCAGCGAGAGGTTGGTGAACGCGCTGGTTACCGTCAGCGGCACGATGGTGCGCTTCAATACTTCAGCCAGCGGAATCACCAACTCGCGCGCCCACGCGTTACTCAACACGACGCGATTCGTCGTCTCCGAAATAATCTGCCCGGTGATGCGTTCCCCCGTTTTGAGATCGAGCGAAACGGTCTGCGCGATGGCACTGCACGCGGCGAGCCATGCGCTCACCGCGAGAACCCAACTACTTCGACTGCGTCGTGTCATTGGTTTCTGCGACGCGCGGCGGCGGCAAATCACTCAAAGAAATTCTGCGCTGGCCGCCATGCACGATCAGGCGTCCATCCGGCTCCGCGCGCAAGCGCGGACGGCGGTCGCCACTCATGTCGAAGGCCTGCCGGATGATTTGTTCACCATCTGGCGTCACGACCGAGTAGAGAAATCCGCGCTGCGAGTTTTGAAAAATCACGTGCAATTGGCTCACGCTGTCCACCGCCGCTTCAGGCATGCTGAACGACGTGAGCGTGCCCAACGGCAACACGCGCACCACGTTCGCCTCCGTTACATCCGTGAGCCGCACGTAGAGGCGCGCCTGTTTGAGGAACGTTGCCTGTTGCAACGCAAACTTCCGCGCCACTGGCGGCGTCGTGCCCGGCACGCCGACGTCCTTCTCCCAAAGCTTCGAGCCGGACACGATGTCGAAATGCTTTGGCAACGTGGTCAACTCCTTCTCAAGCTGCGGCACTTTCACTCGCGCCGTGAGTTTGTAACGTCCCGCTTCGTTCAACTCGAAATACGGCATCAGATCCAGGCGAAGCGATATCGTCTTCGCCGACTCGATCGTGAACGGCTTTGGCATGGGAATCGCGCCCGACTTCGCCAGCGCCTTGCCCTCTTCGCGGTCGATGGTGAACGCCAGCCAATCCGGCTCCTCGCCCAGCCGCAGCGGTTGCCCGGAGAAATTGCTGATGCGCACCCGCACCGGCAGCGACTCGCTGCGCAGAAACTGTTCCTGATCGAACACCAGTTCCACGTTCACCTGCGCGACGGCAGCCGCGGCGGACGCAAGGAACGCGAGGGTGAAAAGAACTTTTTGCATTGGCGCAGTGTAAAAGCGCCGCGCGCTGCTGCAAGCCGTGAAAGGGCGAACTATCACCATCAAGACGGCGAAGGAACATCGCTACCCCGCCGCAGCGTTTGCTTTTGCCAAAGGAGGGGCAAATTGGTTAGCTCACTGCGTGAATAGGCGTTCCACTTCTCCGCGTCCGACTGGGAACCGATACCCATCAGTGATGCAAGATTGCAGCTTAATCAAAGATTCGGCGAAACCATGAATCGGTTCCGGGAAGACGTTGAAGAGTACACGCGCTTCGCGGCGAAGTTTGACACACCGGTTCGTTACGAACTATTGCACGGCAACTCTCACGAGGCGATAAGTCGAATTGCCGGCTTTTACAGGGTGGCGCGTAGCTTTTCTCGGAAGTTTGATGAGGGCATTGGTTTGGCACGGTACGAACCTGTATTGAGCGCCATTTGGTCTTACCAACCAGAGAGAAGCCAGGATCCGATCGAGGCAGTTCTCGATCTGACTAGAGACCTTAAACGACTGTATCGCAAGGAGGTGCTCTCCGCCTCGAGCAAGTTTCTCTGGTTCGCATGGGGGCGCGAGATCATCATTTACGACAGCCAAGCTCTGGCCAGCATCCAAACACGCTTTCCCTCGCTTAAGCCAAAAAACTATTACGGCTATTGTTCGGCTTGGAGGACGCTATTTGCTGAGGACATGGGCGAGATAGAGAGTGAGTGCTTGCGCCAAGCAGCGTGCATGGAGCGATGGTTCCACGAGAGGGTTTTCGACTGGCACCTTTGGAGATTGGGGAAGCGGCAGTCTCGCGCTTCAGGCAATGCCGATAGCCCACTCGTTATTGGAAAGCGCTGAGCGACGGGAAAAATGGGGATATTCGATATGGCGTGAGATGACAATTCACCAGCACGATTCGCCCTCGGCTCATTGACTTTTCATTTCGTTCACGCAACCTCGCGCGCAAACAATTCACGAAGAGTTTATGGCAACGATGCACGAAATTGATTTCAAGATTTATGGCGACGACATGCAGTTCGTCGAAGTCGAACTCGATCCCATGGAGGCCGTGGTCGCCGAGGCCGGCGGCATGATGTTCATGGAGGATGGCATCCAAATGGAAACCATCTTCGGCGACGGTTCGCAGCAAAACACCGGCTTCATCGGCGCACTGCTGGGCGCGGGCAAACGCCTCATCACCGGCGAGTCGATGTTCATGACGGTGTTTCAGAATCGCGGCGCGGGGAAAAAGAAAGTGGCCTTCGGCGCGCCGTATCCCGGGAAGATCATCGCGGTGCATCTGTCGGAACTGGGCGGCGAGTTGCTGGCGCAAAAGGATTCGTTTTTATGCGCCGCGAAAGGCGTGGCGCTCGGCATCGCCTTCACCAAGCGTTTCGGCGCAGGACTGTTCGGTGGCGAGGGATTTATCCTCCAACGATTGCAAGGCGATGGTCTCGCCTTCATCCATGCAGGCGGGACGCTGTATCAACGCGATCTCGCGGCAGGCGAAATGTTGCGCGTGGACACGGGTTGCATCGTGGCCTTTCAGCCGACGGTGGAGTACGACATCCAGATGGTGGGCGGCATCAAGAGCGCGTTGTTCGGCGGCGAAGGTTTGTTTTTCGCGACGTTGCGCGGGCCGGGGCGCGTGTGGCTGCAATCGCTCCCGCTCAGCCGTCTCGCGGGTCGCATTGTAGCCTCCGCGCCAAGGACAGGCCGCGGCGGACGCGAGGAAGGCTCGGTGCTCGGCGGCATCGGACGGATGCTCGACGGCGATAATTCGTAATCGATCGTGCGTCTTCTCCCGTTCGCCTTTCTGCTGCTGATTGCTTTCACCACCATGCCGGCGCTCGCGCAGGATCGGCTGAAGGCAATGCCGGGCTACGAGCGGTTTCAACGGATCAGCCGCGAGAGCACGGATGCGTTCAAGTCCGGCGCGTTGTCAGTCACGTGGACCAATGGCGGCGCGGCGTTTGATTATCCAAAGGATGGGAAACGGTTTCGCTACGACATCGCGGCGCGTGCGATGACAGAGTTGGTTGCTTCGACGAACACTACGAATTCAACACGGCGCAGCGCAGGCCGCGACGAGCCGAGACCGTTGCGTGGTCGCCAGTACACTTCCGCCAAATCGCCGGATGGAAAATTCATCGCCCGCTATCACGATCGAAATGTCTGGCTGCGCTCCACCAACAACACGAACGAGTTCGCGATTACCACCGAGGGCAGCGAAAAGACGCGCGTGAAACTCGGCACGGCTACGTGGGTTTATGGCGAGGAATTGTTTCAGAGCACCGCGATGTGGTGGTCGAGCAACAGCCAGAAGTTCGCGTTCTATCGCTTCGATGAAAGCCGTGTGCCGGATTTTTATCTGCAATTGAACCAGACGAAACTTCGGAGCACGGCGGACATCGAGCCTTACGCGAAAGCCGGCGCGACGAACCCGGCCGTGGACATTTTCGTTTACGATTTGGAGACGAAGCGGATCGCGCGCGTCGATGTGCGCAGCGGGAAACCGTTCGATAATGACGTGGTCGGCCACTACGTCTATGGCGTGTCGTGGTCGCGCGACGGCGAGTTGCTCTTTCACCGCACGAATCGCCGGCAGAACATCATGGAGCTTTGCGCGGCGAATCCAGACACGGGCAAATGCCGCGTCATAGTCCGCGAAGAATGGGCGCCGAGCTGGACGGAGAATTCTCCCGCCATGCGCTTTCTCAAGGATGGCCGCCGCTTCATCTGGACTTCCGAACGCAATGGCTGGGCGAATCTTTATCTCTACGATCTCAGTGGAAAGCTGCTGGCGACGCTGACGGATAATTCTTCTTTCGAAGCCGCGAGCATCGTGCGCGTAGATGAGGACGACAGCGTGCTCTACTACATGGCGCGCGACGGCGACAATCCGATGAAGCTGCAATTGCACCGCGTCGGAGTCGACGGGAAGAACGATCGACGCCTGACCGATCCCGAGTTCCATCACACCGTCGATGTGGCGCCGGATGGAAAACACTTTATCGACATCGCGCAGACACATGACGCGCCGCCGGTGACGCGGTTGATGACCACCGATGGGAAGTTCATCGCGGAGTTGGCGAAGAGCGACGTGACGAAATTTAATCAGCTTGGCTTGACACGCGTGGAATTATTCAAGTTCAAGGCAGCGGACGGCGAGACGGACCTCTATGGGCTGCTGCACTTTCCCTCGAACTTTCGGCCCGACGTGAAGCATCCGCTGCTCGTGAGTGTTTACGCGGGTCCCGCGACGACGGGCGCGCGAGAGACTTTCACGATGCCGAATGTGCTGACGGAGTTTGGCTTTCTCGTCGCGACCCTCGACTCGCGCAGCGCCAGCGGACGCGGCAAGCGCTTCCTTGATTCCATTTATTTGAAATTGGGCCAGACCGAAATAGATGACCAGGCCGCGGGCGTGAAGTTCCTCGCCAAGCGCCGTTACGTGGACCGGAAACGCGTCGGCATCTTCGGCACTTCTTACGGCGGCACGGCGTCGGTCACTTGCCTGCTGCGCTATCCGGACGTTTTTCGCGCGGCCTGTTCCTCATCTCCCGTCACAGACTATCGCAACTACGACACGATCTACACGGAGCGCTACATGTGGCTGCCGCAGGAAAACAATTCCGGCTACGACGCAGCGAGCGTGATGACGCACGTCAAGAATCTCAAAGGCCGGCTGCTGCTCTACTACGGGACCGCCGATGACAACGTGCACCCAAACAATTCGATGCAATTGATCCAGGCCTTACAACGCGCAGGCAAAAGTTTTGATGTGCAGGTCGGCCCCGATCAAGGTCATGGCTCGGTGAACCGCGATCGCATGATGGAATTTTTCATCGAGAACCTGGTGTTGAAATAATTGCGGCTGTCAACGCGCTTGCCAGCCGCGCCAAGAGTGGTCTAATGCGCGGCCATGACCACTGATTACCGCTTCTCTCGCTCGGGCGCGCCTGCGCGTTTCATTTTTCCCGCGTCATTGCGCGGATTGGTTTGCTTGTGTGCCGTCGCATTCGCGCTCGTCTCATCCCGAGCGGCGGATGATTGGAAGCCGGAGCCGGGATTCATCAGCTTGTACAACGGCAAAGACCTCACCGGCTGGCGCTACAAAACGAACGAAGTGTTCGACGGCAAGACGACCACGACTGATGGTCGCTACACGGCGCGCGATGGAATGCTGGTGGTGAACCCGCACGTAGAAGGCAAGCCGCGCTTCGGACAGCTTTACACCACGCAAGAATTTCCGAAGGATTTCATTTTGAAAATGGAGTTCCGCGCCACCACCAATGCCGACAGCGGCATTTTCATCCGCAAGCCCCAGCTTCAATGCCGCGATTATCTTGTGGCCGGTCCTTACAAGCAGCTTCAGAAATACAAACCCCAGGAGTGGAACCAGATCGAAGTGGTGGTGAAGGACAACGTCGCGCACTGCACGTGCAATGGAGAGGTGCTCGAAGCCGCGCTGAAACTTCCGCCGACGGGGCCGGTCGGTCTGGAAGCGGACCGCAACGAAATGGATTATCGGCACATTCAGATCAAGGAACTGCCGTGAACGAAGCATGGCGATCGCGAAACCACTTTCCAATTCGCGCGGTTCTGTCCAGCTTGGCTCGAAGATGATCCATCCAACGGCGGTCGTTCATAAGAAAGCGAAGCTCGGCGCGAATGCGCGCGTGGGGGCTTACGCCGTCATCGACGAGCATGTGACGCTCGGCGCGGATTGCATCGTCGGGCCGCACGCGTATGTCACCGGGCACACCACGGCGGGGGCGAAGAACCACATTTT
>DATHKK010000036.1:0-9309 GCA_035489355.1 Candidatus Limnocylindria bacterium | reverse complement strand
GGACTTGCACCTCCAAGGCTCACAGATTCTCGATCTGTGGGGTCTGCTGTTCCCGCTTAACCACTCGCCCAAAAAACTGGAGCCCCCACTCGGAATTGCACCGAGCTGATTCGCTTACCGAGCGAACGCATCGCTGACAATGCTTTGAGGGCGATTGAATTGGCGTCCCTGACCGGCTTCGCTCCGGTGATCTCCTGCATGAGAAACAGGCATGTTGTCTGGACTACACCACAGGGACGAAAATGGAGCGGGCGAACGAAATCGCACCGTTGTCTCGGCTCTTCCATTTCACCCCGAACCAAGACAATGATTTGTTGACATATATCCGTAACGGATACAGTCTGGAAAACGTGGCCAAGAATTTAACCAACACGCCCTTAACTCCGGCGGTGCTTCATATCCTCCTAGCACTCTCCACTGAGGAGCGGCACGGCTATGGAATCATGAAGCAAGTAGAGTCTGAGTCTCAGGGAAAAGTGAAGATGGGACCGGGAACGCTCTACGGGTCGCTCGGCCGCATGATGGACGCAGGCTTGATTCGCGAGAGCGATAAGAAAGTCGATCTCGAGTTGGACGATGAGCGCCGAGTTTACTACAAAATTACCGCGCTTGGAAAAGCGACACTTGCGGCGGAATTAGAGCGATACCGCGAGGTCGTGGCGGTCGCCAAAAAGAAACAACTTGCGCCGAGTTCCTTCGCCTATGGCCTCTGACCCTTCCATGCGACGCTACCGAAACTGGTACACAAAACTGCTTCGCCTTTATCCGAAGCCATACCGCGAGCGCTTTGGCGAAGCCATGGAACAAACCTTCAACGACCTCTGCCGCGAGCGAATAAAAGCAGAAAGAGGATTATTCAGTTTCGTTCTTTGGATGTTCTTCGAGACATCCGCGGGAATCATCAGGGAAAACGCAACAATCATTATGAGGTGCTCTATGGAACGAGGCTCAACCATATTCTTGAGGATTGTCATTTCTCTGATCGCAATCGCCGCGCTGGCGGTGTGTATCTTCGTGTTTCCTGGAGCATTCGCCAGGGAAGCGGCAAAAACACCGGACACTGCCTACCAGATCTATCTCTTTTTAGTCGGTGCGTACCTCATGGCTATTGCATTCTTTGTCGCGCTGTATCAGGCGTTCAAACTGTTAACCTACATCGACGGGAACAAGACTTTCTCAGAGTTATCGGTCAGAGCGTTGAGGCAAATAAAATACTCGGCGATCACCATCGGTGTCCTGGCGGTGACAGGAATCGCTGCCGTCATGGTTATCTCGGCTGGAACAGGAGAAGACAGCGCCGGGCCTGTCATGCTGGGATTAATTATGACGTTGGCATCGAGCGTCGTTGCAGCTGTTGCGGCGGTTCTTCAAACGCAGGTGCAGAAGGCCATCGACATAAAATCAGAAAGGCTTTCATGAAAACAGGAATTCAAATTGGTACGCGCGTTCGGTAACGCTCCGGAACCCGGCACTGATCTAGTGCGATGCGGAGTATAAGGCCGCCGGCTCTCTTTGAGCTACGCGCGCATTGGCGGAATGCCGTGGACTTGCACCACTTGTCCGAAGGCACGCACTCGTTAGCACCGAAGCCCGGCACGCTCGTCCGGTTGACATTCCAAATTGGTCCGCGTGGGGAGACTTGCACTCCCAAGGCTGTTCGATCTTGAGTCGAACCGGTCTGCTGTTCCCGGTTAACCACACGCCGGTCGGCGACCCGGGACTTGCACCCGGAAGGCTCGGCGATTTTTAAGTCGCCGGGGTCTGCTATTCCCGCTGAAGCCAGTCGTCGTAAAATGGTGGGCATGAAGGGACTTGCACCCCCAAGGCTGCCAGATTCTGAGTCTGGACCCTCTGCTGTTCGGGTTTAACCACATGCCCGCGAATTGGTGCTCCCGGCAGGAATCTCACCTGCAACCTCCGCGTTCGAAGCGCGGCGCGCTGATAATTGTGCCACGGGAGCAAAGTTGAGCGAATAAGCGAATGGGATTGGCGTTGATTGCTCATTGAGATAAAAGAGCGAGCATTCACCTGATGCGGATAATACTCGGAGCAATCGTCGCGCTCGCGGCGTGCGCCGGTTCACTGCTTGGGGCTGAGGTCGAAGCAGCTCAAAAACTTGCCTCAGCTCATTGGGCCTTCAAACCAGTGGAAAAAATTTCTGCCGGCCACCCACTGAAGCCGGGGAGCAAGAAAGGGAATCCGATCGATACGTGGGTTGCGGCAAAACTTCGTGAAAAGAACCTGACTTTTTCGCCTGAAGCGGATCGGAGAACACTCATTCGCCGGGTCACTTTCGATCTGCTCGGCTTGCCTCCATCACCTCCGGAGGTCGCTGCGTTCATCGCCGATCGTGATCCGAACGCGTATGAGAAACTCGTCGAGAAGCTTCTGGTCTCGCCTCATTACGGGGAACGGTGGGCGAGACATTGGCTCGATGTGGTCCGGTTCGCCGAAAGTCACGGGTACGAAATGAACCAGCCGCGCGCGAATGCGTGGCCGTATCGTGATTACGTGATTCGCGCCTTCAATGAAGACAAGCCTCACGACCGATTCATCGTGGAACAGATCGCAGGTGATGCGCTCGGCGTGGATGAGGCGACTGGGTTTCTTGTCGGCGGCGCGTTGGACCAGGTGAAGAGTCCTGACCCGGTGCTAACGGCGAATCAGCGCGCGGACGAACTTCATGACATCGTGAGCACAACGAGCAGCGCATTCCTCGGGTTAACCGTCGGCTGCGCGCGCTGCCACAATCACAAGTTCGATCCCATCAAGCAGACGGAATATTACGGAATCAAAGCGGTTTTCGAAGGAGTGCAGCACGGCGAACGCGCCTTGCGCACGCGCGACAGCGCTTCTCGTGAAAAGGAACTCACACAACGACGCCAGCGATTAGCTGAAGTGGAGCGAACACTGGAGCAATTCGAGCCTCTGGCCAAACCGCTCGCACCTGACACGAACGCGTTGCGCGCTCCGGTCAATGCGCGCAAGAACGTCGAACGATTCGCTAACGTCCAGGCAAAGCGATTGCGCATCACCATTGCGAAGACGAGCGATGCTGAGCCGTGCATCGATGAGTTGGAGGTTTACAACGCAGAAACTGGGCGAAACATCGCCTTGGCCAGCAACGGCACGACGTCGCGAGCTTCGAGCGTTTACCCGAATTCCGATATTCACCGACTCGAACACATCAACGATGGCAAACACGGGAACAGCCGCAGTTGGATTTCCAACGAGCGAGCGAAGGGATGGATCGAGCTCGAGTTTCCAGAATCGACGCTCATCAACAAGATCATCTGGGGACGTGATCGCGAGCAGCGCTTCAAGGATCGGCTGGCACTCGATTACCGAATTGAGATCGCGACGAAATCGAATGACTGGCGAGTGATCGCGACATCGAATGACCGGCAACCTTATCGTCCCAACGAAAAGCCTTCGGTGCTCGCGAGCGTCGAAGGCTTGAACGCGACCGACGCCGCAATAGCGAAGCAGTTGTTCACGGAGCGGGCTGAGCTTGAGAGCCGGATCGTGGTGTTAGCGAAATCTGAAATGGTTTACGGTGGAACTTTCGCTTCCAAACCAGAACCGACGTTTCGGCTCCACCGTGGAGACGCGACGAAGAAGCGCGAGACGATTCCGCCTGCCGCTCTTGAGATAGTTCCCGTCCAATTCGATCCGAGCAGCATTGCAATGAATGTAACGGTGACGCTCACAGAAGATCAGCAACGGCGTCTGACGTTCGCGCGATGGATTGCGGATCCTGCCAACCCGCTCACCCCTCGGGTAATGGTGAACCGAATCTGGCAATATCATTTCGGCGAAGGACTCGTGAGCACGTCCAGCGACTTCGGCGCAAACGGCGCACACCCGACGCATCCCGAACTGCTCGATTGGCTCGCAAGTGAATTCATCGAACACGGTTGGAGCATCAAACACATTCACCGGCTCATCCTGAATTCCGCCACTTATCGCCAGGCGAGTGAAGCACGCCATAGTGGTCTTGCTGTCGATGCGAATTCGCGTTTGCTGTGGCGATTCCCACCGCGTCGTTTTGAAGCCGAAGCCATTCGCGACTCAATTCTTGCCGTGAGCGGCAAGCTCGACCTGCGCATGGGTGGGCTGGGATTCAACTTCTTCGAACCGAACGACAACTACGTCCGGGTTTACAATCCGCGCAGTGATTGGACGCCAGATACGTTTCGCCGAATGATTTACGGGACGGTCATTCGTCAGCGACCCGATGGCGTGTTCGGCGCGTTTGATTGTCCTGACGCGGGGCAGATTGCGCCCAAGCGCGGCCAAAGCACGACACCGCTGCAAGCGTTCAACCTCCTGAATAGCAGCTTCATTATGCAGCAGTCTTGCTTCTTTGCAGAACGTTTGAAGAAAGAGGCAGGCACGGATGTGGATGCTGAGGTGCGCCGCGCTTTCGCTCTCGCCTTTCAACGTGAACCCGATCGCCAGGAACTCGCCGCGGCAACGAAACTCGTTCGCGAGCACGGGCTGCCAATTTTTTGCCGGGCGCTGTTGAACGCCAATGAGTTTACTCACGTGGACTGACTGATGAAGGACTCAAGGCTCTCCAATGCCGGCCGCTGGCTCATGAACCGCCGGGATTTTCTGCGCTTTGGCGGAACCGGCCTCAGCAGCATCGCGCTCCTGTCCTTGCTCGCTGAACAGAAGTTGCTCGGCAAAGAACCACTTAGACCGCAGTGGTCGCCAGAGCGTCCCTACGCACCGCGCGCGCCGCACTTCACGCCGAAGGCGAAAAACGTCGTCGTGATTTTTTGTTCCGGCGCGCTCAGCCACATTGATGCGTGGGACTACAAACCGGAGCTCATCAAGCGTCACGATCAGCCGATGCCCGGCCAGGACAAACTGATCACATTTCAGGGCAAGAATGGAAATTTGGTGAAGCCGCTGTGGGAGTTCCGCCCACGCGGCCAGAGCGGCAAGATGATTTCGGACATGCTCCCGAACCTCGCGGAGATGGCGGATGACTTTTGTTTCATCCACTCGATGACGGCGAAGTCGAACACGCATGGCCCGGCAGAAAACCAGATGAGCACTGGCTTCATTCTCGATGGATTTCCGAGCATGGGTTCGTGGGCAACTTACGCGCTGGGCAGTGAGAATCAGGACTTGCCGGCATTCGTCGCCATCCCTGACCCACGTGGTGTGCCTCAAGTGGGACCGAATCACTGGAACTCGGCGTTTCTCCCGGCAGCCTTTCAAGGCACAGCGTTCAATGCGGATAGGCCAATTCCAAATCTCGCAACGCCGAAGGAGATTTCCTCATCTGCTGTGGCTGGCACACGCGATTTCCTGAAAGTTCTGAATGACCGGCATCTCGCGCGGCATCCAGGCGACAGTGACTTGAGCGCCCGCATCTCGGCGTACGAACTCGCCGCCAAAATGCAGATCAGCGCGGCGGAAGTGGCTGACCTGAGCAAGGAGAGCAAGTCCATACTGGATCTCTACGGCGTCACTGATGCGAACAAAATCAAGGCGGGGTTCGCACGCAACTGCGTCCTCGCTCGCCGGCTCGTCGAGCGTGGTGTGCGCTTCGTTCAACTGTTCAACGGTGCTTATGCGATGGGCGAAGGCGTGGGCAACTGGGACGGACACAAGTCGCTAAAAACTCAATACGATGTTCACCGCGCGATCCTCGATCAGCCGTGTGCCGCGCTCATCAAAGACCTCAGAACTCGCGGACTGCTCGATCAAACACTGGTCGTGTTCGTTACCGAGTTCGGACGCATGCCGACCTTTCAGGAAGGAGCAAGCGGGCGGGATCACAACCCGAACGGCTTCACTGTCTGGCTCACGGGCGCGGGAGTGAAGCGTGGTTTCAGCCATGGGGAGACCGATGAATTCGGTTACAAGGCCGTAAAAGATGTCGCCACCATTTATGATCTCCACGCAACGATTCTGCATCTGCTGGGTCTCGATCACGAACGACTGAGCTACTACCACAATGGTATCGAACGCCGATTGACTGACGTTCACGGTGAGGTGTTGACTGATATTCTCGCGTGAAAGCTCCGCCGCCGACGATCTGCGAAGGTAGAGGGACGAAGGAAGATTGCGGAAGGCAGAAGCTCGATCATTGCGCGCGCAGATTCCCGAACTCCTCATGAGATTCTTCAATCCACTTTCTTCCTTCGAAACTGAAATGGGGCCGACGGAGAGACTCGCACTCTCGTGGGGCAATGCGCCCGGCAGTTTACGAAACTGCCGCCGTATGCAAATACTTGTCGCTGCTGAGCCACATCGGCGAAATGGTGGGTCGCCACGGATTCGCACCGTGATCTCGCCGGTTAAGAGCCGGGACTTCACTTTCAAAGTTTGCAACCCGAAGAAGCCGCGACGCGCAGGCGGAGTTGAACCACCGCAACCAGGCCTGTGAAGGCCTGGCCGACACCGGTTCGCGTCGCGAGAAATGATTGGAGCGCGGGTCTGTGACCCGCAGCGGATTCGCCGATCAGAAGTGGTCCGGAGTAAGCCGTGGCGTTCTGAAATTCGGCCCTGCTGCGGCTCGCAGAGCTGCGCTCTGGAGAAATGGACGACCATCAGGGTAACGCGCCCTGTATTCCGGTTTGGAAGGTCCTTGCGGACGGCCACTGGCGTGTATCTCTCAATACTTATGCTTGGAAAAATGGCTCGCCGAGCCGAAGATCGAAGAGCGAAGGGTGGAATCCCGTGCCTTGGAATTGCACCAGCCTCTTGGTGGCCGTGCGCCAGCACTTTTGCAAACCGCCGCCTGAACTACTCGGCCCAACGGAATTGACACTAAAAATGTCAGTCACTACTGTCTGACAGCATGAAAACGATCTCGCTCCGCACGCTGGTCCGCGAACCGCTCAAAGTGAAACGCATGACGCGCGCCGGCAAGTCCGTCCAAGTCACCGACAATGGCGAACCGCTCTGGATTCTCCAACCCGCCAACGGCACGGACGCCGACGAGACCGAACGCCGCCGCGCGATTGACGAAATCCTGGACGAAGTGCTGCACGAGAAGCCGTCGAAAATCAGTGCGGCCAAACTTCTAGAAGAATCGCGCCGGTGAGAACGTACGCCGACAGCAGCTTCATCCTTCGATTGGTCACCGGTGAAGCGGATTCGCCCCAGACCATCGGCGAATATCGCCGCGTTGGATCCCCCAAGCTTTTTTTTCTGCCCTTGCACGCGTTGGAAGTTCGGAACGCCATCCTGCAACGCGCCTTTCATCAACGTCAACACGTCGCGCGCCAACGCGACGCCGCATTGGCACGGCTGGAACATCTCGTCGCCCGTCGTGCCTTGCTTGATGTGGCGTTGGACATGGACGCCGTCATTGCGCGCGCGGCAAGCCTTTCCACGGCTCACACTGAGCGACTGGGCGCGCGCGCCATTGACCTGCTTCACGTGGCTGGGGCGCTCACGCTCGAAAGCGAACTATTCCTCACGACGGATGCGCGGCAGGCGAAACTCGCCAAAGCCGAGGGCTTGAAAGTTGTGTCAATTGGCTGAGATGGCTCGGACCCGTCACTCAAGTTCATCCAAAACTGGAATCGCACTAGCCTCTGCGGTTTTGCAAACCGTCGCCTGAACTGATCGACCAACGGGATAAGATAACCAAGAAGTTGAAGTGACAATGCTCAAAACTCTTTTATACGAAGCTTTGGCGAAGTCTGAAAACCAGTTTCCTTCAAGAACGCACGGACGTTTTCGGTCATGTCTCTGTCGTAGTCTGCTTGGCAGACCAACTTGAGCAGAGGCACAAAATCACTGTCTTGCGGGTAGATTCGAAGGTCGCGCCCGCGTTTGCCAATTGTCTGCTTATCGCTCCAGAATCCAATCGTGAAAGTGAGATTTTGGTTCAGTTTCGTAGCGAATGTAAAAGTTCCTCGCGATCTGCTCAAGCCATGCACGGTTGTGACGCCAGAACCAAGCTGACACCGTCGAACATGGATTTCATCTTTCCGCCGCACGCCTGCACGAACAGCTCAGCAACACCAATCGCATCGCTCACGCTCTTGCGTCGGCCTTTTGTATTCGTGCTCAAGCACGTTTCGCAGTTGCCGCATCCGCGCTACGATTGCTGGCGTTGCGACGCCGAGTGCTTCCAAGAAGCGAAACTTCAACGGCCATCAACGCGCTTGCCGCCGAATACGAGCGACTTTAGTCCGTGCTCTCCAAGTTCCTTCGCGAGACTTTCCGGATTCAGGCCAAGAGCGATGATGAAGCTGTCCGCCTGACAATTCGATTGCCCGCTTGGCGTTCGACAGCACGTTCACTAACTACGCCACAGGCAGCCAGCGCCTTGGTTTGGGAATCATCGTCGTGTTCTTTACGATTGGATTGCTGCTGATGTTGACGGTGCCGGGAGATGAAGAGAACCGTGGATGATCATCCGCCCAGGCAAGCATCACGCCTTCGAATGTTCCATCTCAGCGGAATACTGTCCGGACCTCGCGGCGGAATTGCACCGCGCGCGGTGGTGCAACATTTGTTGAGCAGCGCCGATGTTTTCGCGCGTCCCTTTCCACGCTTTGAGAGCCGGAGCTTGCAAGGCCCGGCCAAATGAGAAGCTCAATTGCCACGGCGCTTTTCCAAGCTGGTTCAGCGCGTTGAGATGTTCTGTCGCGAGCGCGTCGCTTTGTCCGCCCGATAGAAAAACAATCCCCGGCACCGCCGCGGGGACAGCACGCAACATGCAGCGCAAAGTCATCCCGGCGACCTGCGCTACGCTCGCTTGCTGCGGACAGTCGTCGCCGGCGAGAACCATATTCGGTTTCAGCAGCATTGCTTCGAGACGCACGTGATGTTCGAAGAGTTCGTGGAAGACACTCTTCAACGCGGCTTCCGTGACCTCGAAATGGCGCTCGATGGTGTGGTCGCCATCCATGAGCACTTCGGGTTCAACAATCGGAACCAGTCCGGCTTCCTGGCTCAGCGCGGCGAATCGCGCCAGCGCGCGAGCATTGGCTTCGATGCAAGTGCAGCTCGGGATGTTTGGGCCAATGGTGATGACGGCACGCCATTTCGTGAAATGCGCGCCGAGCTTCGCATACTCATCCAATCGATCGCGCAAGCCATCGAGGCCTTCCGTGATTTTGTCCCCAGGAAAACCCGCGAGCGCCTTCGCGCTTTTGTCCACTTTGATGCCGGGAATGATGCCTTGCCGCTTAAGCGCTTCAACGAGCGATGCGCCGTCAGCGATCTTTTGCCGAAGCGTTTCATCAAATAGAATCACTCCGCTGATGAACTCACTCAATCCCGGCGTGGTAAAATGCATCTCGCGATACGCGCGGCGATTGTCCTCGGTCG
>DATHKK010000035.1:0-6475 GCA_035489355.1 Candidatus Limnocylindria bacterium | reverse complement strand
TGCGCCTCCTGTCCTTTGGAATCCAGATCATCTCAAGCCGCTGGTCTCCAAGTGCGTCCCGGTGCTCGAAGCGGCGGACCTCCGCGGCTTAAAAAAGCTCGCGAGCGAACTCTCGCCCGAAGCTCTGGCGCGCGTGGAAGCGGACGCGCCGTGGAACCCCGTGGCGAAAGAGGCGCTCATCGAGAGCCTGCCCGCCGTCGTCGCGCGATGGATGAATCATTTCGGCGTCAGCGCGGAGAACCGTCACGAGATTGCTTTGGCCGGCGCGGTCCTCGCGATTGCGCACGGCAGCTACAGCTTGCGCAAGGAACTCCGCGAGATGGTTTTGGAAAAGCGCGCGCGAGAGAAGCGGGACAAACAACCGGAGCGGCGCGAAGCGCCCGTGGCTCCACAACTCAAGGAATCCACCGATGGCGACGAAGCGAAGAATTGAAGTGAAGTTCCCGCGCGCGCAGAGCGTGCCGACGCTCGACAGTCTCAAGCGCCACTATCCCCGTTGCCACGTGGCCGAGTGCCGGCGGTGCGCGCTGCACGGCATCCTGACCGCGCACGACACGATGAAGCGCGCGGTGCGGCGCGCGCAAGATGCCGGCGCGACGCAGCGCGATGTGGCGCTCGTCTTCACGGAGTTGCTACTGATCACGCCGTGAGCACGCACACCTACACGATCCTCGAAGTGGCCACGGCCACGTTCAACGATTTGCAAGCGCGCCTGGCGCGCGCGGGAGTGTTGCGTGAGTTCCTTGCTCAAGACGACGGGCGCAACGTGCTTATCTTCGGCACCGTGGCCATCGCGGAGGAGCGGTAGTGCTCCAGTTCGATGCGCGCAACGCCTGCACGGTCGTGGCCGGCATGAGCGGCAGCGGCAAGAGCACCTTGGCCCTGCGCTACCTGGCGGCGCTCTACGCGCGCAAGCTCACCAGCGGCCTCTTCATTTTCGACCCCGAAGGCGAGTTCGCCACGCGGCTCAAGCTCACTCCGTCCGACACGGCGGAAGACCTGGCCTGCGCGGTGGACGTGGAAGGCGTCGCGCTCTTCGACCCGCACACGATGTTTCCCGGCAATCTGGCCGAAGCCTTCGCCTGGTTCTGCCAGTGGAGCTTCGACACGGCCTCGCGCCTGCCGGGGCGCAAGCTGCTCATGCTGGATGAGGCGTGGAAGTATTGTGACCGCTTGAGTATCCCGCACGCGCTCGCGCTCTGCGTGCAGACCGGGCGCAAGCGCGGGCTGGAAATGCTTTTCGCTACCCAGCTTCCGCACAAGCTCAACGGAGCGGTGCTCAATGAGCTGACGGAACTCGTGTGTTTCAGCCTCGGGGAAGTGAAAGCGCTGGAGTGTGTCTCCGAGCGCGGCGCTCCCAGAGCGGAAGTGGAGCGTCTCCCGCTCGGCAGCTTCTACGCGCTCAACAAGCACACGCGGGGCGTGTTGCGCGGGCGAGTGTTTTAGTATTTGAGCCGGCGCAATCCTTCCACGCGGTCGAAGTCCTCGTCACGGCTCACGATGGGCTGGCGGTAGTAGAGGCAGAAGCCGGCGATCCAGTTGTCGTTCTCGCCGAGGCGCCGGCCTGAGCGCGACAGTTCGCGGTCTATGTCCGCCGCGGCGTCCACGATGCCGGGATGAAGCCGATAAACGGTCCAGCGGCGCAGTTCCCACCAAGCGCGCCACGAATCTTCAAAAGCCACGGCCACTTCTCCCACGCTGATAACAGTGGCGCGCGTGCCGGCGGTGCGGTGCGCGGCCAGGAAGGCGTGCGCGGCCTTGTGAGCCGTGGAGCGCTCGCGCAAGTAGTCGGAAAGGAACGTGGTGTCAGTAATCACTGGCGCTTGCTCCGGCGCTTGCGGTCCTTCATTACCTGGTCAAGCAACTCCAGATTCAGGCCGCGGGGCGGCGGCATCCTCTCCATCGCGTCCAGAAGTTCGCCCGCGGTGTCGCACGGGGTGAAGAAGTGTTCCTTGATGACTTGCGAGTAGCTCTGTCCTGGGCGCTTGAGCGCGTTGAGCAGCCGGTAGGCTTCATCGTCCAGGGTGATGTTGGTTGACGCCATACACGAGGCTTACACGAACCGCCCGCGTTTTTCAAGTGCCGGCCTCTTCCTACCTACTCCTAGTCCTTCCCGTTTCGCGCTCCGCTCTTCGCTCCGATGGTCACTCACGCTCAGTTGCATGAGTCACACACACGCTCCGGCTGTGGAAGCCGGGGGTGTGTGAACTGCGACGGCACAACATCGAAAAATGAAATCGTTCTTCACGAAGGCCAAGCCCTTCCTCATCACGGCCGCCATCTCCATCGCCGCCGTTTACCTCTGGAACACGTTCCTCAGCCGCAAGGTGGATGCCTCCGGCCGATACGACGCCTAGTCCGGCACGCGAACCAAAGCACCAAGAGAAAAAAGATTATGGGAGCAAAATTCAAACGCCCGATAGTGGTCATCAACTCCGTGGCGCCCGGGCGCACGGCAACGGCGCGGGTCGAAGTCGGACGCCGCATCAACAAAGTTGTTTTACACGTGACCGCCACAGGGCAGGTCGCGAACCAAATCATCGACACCATCACCGTGAAAGTCGCGGGCAAGCCCCAGCGCACCTTCACGCCGGATGAGCTGCAAGCGATGTATCTGCTCATGGGCGAAGCCGGCTCCACGCAGTACGGCATCCAGAACAACGTGGCCGGCCAGCAGATCGACATTCCGCTGTGGTTCCGCGAACCGTGGCGCAAGGGTTATCAAACCTCGCGCATCATGGGCTGGGCCACGGGCGACGTGAAGGAAGACGAGTTCGTGATCGAAATCAAAGTGCTCGGCAGCGCCGACGCCAGCACGTCCATCTCGGCCAGCGTCGAGTACGACAACCCCATGAACAACGGCGTCGCTCTGGCGATGGGGGAAATCTCCAAGTGGTACGAAGAGGACATCGAAGTGACCGGCCTGACGAAGACCTACCCGCTGCCGAAGTTCGATTCGCTCCAAAGCATCAGCCTCAACGATTCCAACATCACCAAAGTGGAGTTGATCGTCGGCGACGTAACGGTGCGCGAAATCTTCACCCAGGAGAACAGCAGCGACCTCACGGGCGATGGCATGACGCCGAGCGCGACGTGGTTTCACCTGGTGTTGGACAACGACGACGACTCGCTCAGCGCGATTCCGCTCCAAGGCCAGAAGAACGGTTACTTGAAGCTGACGCTGAACGACGGCACGCCGCGCAACATCCGCGCGCTGATTCAGCGCATCGGACCGCGCGACTAATTCCCGGGGTCAACAAAAGCAAACGCCGGGCGTGGCGCTCAACTCCCGCCCGGCGTTTTTGAAAGCAACCTATGGAAGATTTTTTAGACGGCAGCGACACGGGCACAGACTGGTTTGGCGGGCTGAGCCGGCTGGGCCAAGCGGCGGGCGGCATCTTCGGCTCGCTCAATCCACCGAAGGCCGAGAAGCCCAAGCCCATCGTACCCGCATCCACCACGCCTTCGTGGCTCATGCCGGTGATCATCGGCGGCGGCGTGCTCCTGCTCGCGGTGGTCCTTCTCCCGCTATTGCTCGGACGCGGCAAGTGAACTTATGGGCACAGACCTCGGACTGGCGCTCAGCCTCGCGGCAGACGCGAACAGCGGGCTGCAAGGCAACAACAGCTTTGGGGACAACATCGCGGGCGGCTTGAAGCTGCCCGTGTGGTTGCCCCTGGCACTCATCGGCGGCGGTTTTGCGTTGGCGGTCGTGTGGCTCGTAACCAGAAAATAAAATGGATCCTTCATCAATGATGGGCGGCGGCTCTGGCTCGCGCTTGCGGGCGTTCTCTTTCTCTACTTCACCGGCGCGCTCAAAAAATTCATCAAGTAAACTTTATGGACTCACGCTGGCAACACCTCGCCCAACGCAACGACGCCGCCAACAACGCGAACGACGCGGCGGCGCAAAACCGTTTCGCTACGGTGGACGCGAACGGCACCAAGACTCTCACGGCGCGCGGCTTCCGCTTCTTCGCCAAGCATCCGAAGAAATTCGACCGCTGGCAGAAACGGAACTCGTGAACCTCGCCGCCCTCATGCACGCACTCGACAAGCTCTTCGCTGAGAAAGGCACCGGCAAAACGCGCAACATCGGAAGGATGAGCAACCTCGGCTTGTGCGCGCTCATTTACTGGACCGTGCAGGACGTGCCCAAAATGCGCGAGGACATCGCGCACGTGAAGACGCGCCTCGCCGTCATTGACTCGCATCTGCACGTGACGCACCGGGCTGTGACCGAGCCAGGTCCCGTCACGCCGGCCGCGTCACGCGCCAGCACCACAACTCTCGAATTAGTCACGACAATCGCGCCGCGTTCGACCAACCGTTTCGATTACCTAGCCAAATGAAGACTTGGAAAACTGTTCTCTGCGTCTGCCGCTCATCGAAGAGCGGGCGCTTCTCCGCGAAGGGCAAATGCAAAGCCTATAAGAAGACGAAGATTCGCCCGAAGCGCAACGTGCTCTTCGCGCTCGCGCTCTGCGCGTCGCTGCTCTTCACCGGCTGTTCGTTCTCCGCCGTGAAACGCGGCGAGGCTCGCGCCGTCAACGCTCGATTGTTTTGGAACACGGAAGGCTTTGAACTCGACGTGGAGACCAACGGCACAGCTCGAGTACGAATCGCGAAATCAAATCCCGATGCCGAATCCCTGAAAGCCGTCGCCGCTGGCGCGGCCGAGGGCGCGGTGAAAGGAGCGAAGTGATATGAGGCGCATGGGACCAATGGAGTTTTTTTTCCTCGTCGGCTTCGCCGTCGCGTTCGGCATCTCGTTTGAAAAAGTGATGAACGGATTGGTGACGAAGGCGCTGAACAAGCGCGAGGACAGGCCGGAAAATATCTTTGAAGTGTGACGGGCCGGCGGGCCTTCGCGCACGTGGCGTCACGTGACGCCACGTGCGCGCTCCGCCCTCGATGAGTCACGCCGGCGTCAGCGCCGGAACTTGCGTTGTGACGCCGGCGGTCCACGTCGCTTCGGGCGCTGACGGCCGCTGCCGATGAATGGAAGGAATGCAACTGACTGTGAACCTCAACGGACAAGAACTGCTCTCGCAAAAAGACCTCGTGTTCCGCTGGGGCGTTACGCTCCGCACCGTGCGCAAGGAACGCAAACGCTGGGGACTGCGCCCGGCCAACTTCATCGGACTCATGCCCCTGTTCAAACCGAGTGACGTGGAAGTCGCCGAAGCCCGCCGCATGGAAGCCCGCATGGCGCAACAGATGGCGGCTTAATCACACCACGACCTTCGCCGCCATCCGTTTCGAGTGTTCGTCCACCAGGTGAAAGTAAGTCTTCGCCAGCAACGCCCCGCCGTCCTGATGTCCTAGCCAACGCGCCACGGTCGGAAGGTCCACGCCGCTCTGAATGCAGCGCGTCGCGAACAGATGCCGAAAGTCGTGATGCGAAAGCCGTGGCACCTCCGCGAGCTTGCACGCTTTGTGCAGCGAGCGTTTGCACTCGCTCTGCGGCAGCACGCGCTTGCCTGACACCGCACGCAACCGCTCCAACGTCTGCGCCGTGCCGGGAATGAACGGGATCACGCGCGGCTGAGAATTCTTCGTGATGCGCCCTGGCACTCGAATGCACTCATCGTCCACGTCGCTCCAGTGCAGTTGCCGCGCTTCGCTGATACGCAAGCCCGTCTGCGCGAGCAAACGAATCACCAGGCCAGCGTGCGAGCGCGGGCGCTTGTCCAGTTCCGCCATGAGCTTCGCGAACTCCAACTGACTCAGCGACGCGCGTTCTTTCGCGCGCAACGGCCGCCTGCGCAGCGTTCGCGCTTCGGGCGTGATGAATTGCAGCGCGGAGACGAGCGCGTTCCAACGCGAAGGGCAGTAGTGCGACACGCGTTGCGCGAACTCCATGACCTGTTCCGTCGTGATGCCGCGCACCGGACCGTTGAGATAGCCCGGCCACTCGCGCCGTACGATCACCGCAATTTCGATGTTGAACTGAACAGCTCTCGGCTTGCGTCCCTGAGAGTGAAGAGAAAGCCACTGCGCCAATCCCCCCGCAAATGTGCGTGCCATGCGGCACAGCGTAGCAGGGCAGGGCAACCGTCAGTTGTTCTTAGCCGTTTGCGTTCGGAGCCAGCGCAGGAAGGCGAATATCTCGCCCTCGGCGTCGAAACCTTTCTCCGCGCTCCGGGACACGACTGATTCCCACTTGTCGTCAATCACTCCGCCGTGGATGAACTGCGCGCCCGCTTTCTCCATGAACTCCAAGACGACTTCTAAATTCTCAACTCGACCCAACCCCACAAAATTCTCGTGGTCCACGCCGCCGATATACTCCAAAAAAAACTGAGCATGAGCTATCTCCACGGACAGGAACTCCGCGCAGATTTTCTCAAGCTCGGTCCAATCCGCATCGTCGCCGAAGTGCAGCTTCAATCGGTTCACTTCACGCATGGTGCGCTCCTTCCGATGGTGTGCCCATGCCAGATGCCGAGAAAAGAAAAGGGAGACTCACTAA